>NZ_QSQJ01000006.1:0-114822 GCF_003436715.1 Prevotella sp. TF12-30
CCATGAGGCTGCTCCATCTCGATGATATCCATCACACGCTCAAAGGTCAACTCGTCGAAGTAAAGACGGTCGCACATATCGTAGTCGGTAGATACGGTCTCTGGGTTGTAGTTGATCATCACTGAGCGCCAGCCTTCCTTGCGGATGGTGTTCAATGCCTGAACGCCACACCAGTCGAACTCTACGGAAGAACCGATGCGGTAAGCACCAGAACCGAGTACGATGATAGAACGGTGGTCGTTCTCGAAGGTGATGTCACTCTTCACGCCTGCGTAGGTTACATAGAGGTAGTTGGTCTGGGCAGGATACTCTGCTGCCAAGGTATCAATCTGCTTCACTACAGGCAGGATGCCATAGCTCTTGCGCTTGTTGCGAACCAGGAGGGCAGCCTTGTGCATGTTGCCCAACTCCTGCTCCAAGCCCACGGCACGAGCAACCTGGAAGTCGGTAAAACCGTAAACCTTAGCAGAACGGAGCAGATCCTGACCGATGGTATTGATGTTGCACTTCTTCATCTCCTCGTCGATGTCGATGATGTGCTTCAACTTCTCCAGGAACCACTTGTCAATCTTGGTCAAGTCGTGAATCTGATCTACGGTATAGCCCTTGTGCATTGCCTTTGAAATCACGAATACACGCTTATCTGTTGGCTCGCGCAAAGCTGCATCGATATCATCGATTTCAAGCTCCTTGTTCTCTACGAAACCGTGCATGCCCTGACCAATCATACGAAGACCCTTCTGGATAGCCTCCTCGAAGTTGCGGCCGATGGCCATTACCTCACCTACTGACTTCATAGATGAACCCAACTCCTTATCTACGCCACGGAACTTAGACAAGTCCCAACGAGGAATCTTACAAACCACGTAGTCCAATGCTGGCTCAAAGAAAGCTGATGTAGTCTTGGTTACAGAATTCTTCAACTCGAACAGACCGTAACCCATACCGAGCTTGGCTGCAACGAAGGCAAGAGGATAACCGGTAGCCTTAGATGCCAAGGCAGATGAACGGCTCAAGCGGGCATTCACCTCAATAACGCGATAGTCCTCGCTCTTAGGGTCGAAGGCATACTGCACGTTACACTCACCCACGATTCCGATGTGACGGATAATCTTGATGGCGAGGGCACGGAGCTTATGATACTCAGCATTGCTCAGGGTCTGGGATGGAGCGATGACGATACTCTCACCGGTATGGATTCCCAGTGGGTCGAAGTTCTCCATGTTACAAACTGTAATACAGTTGTCGTAACGGTCGCGAACCACCTCATACTCAATCTCCTTCCAGCCCTTCAAGCTCTTCTCTACCAATACCTGTGGAGAGAATGAGAAGGCCTTCTCTGCGAGCTTGTTCAGCTCCTCCTCGTTGTCAGCGAAACCAGAACCGAGTCCACCCAGTGCATAAGCAGCACGGATGATGACAGGATAACCGAGCTCGGCAGCAGCCTTGCGGGTCTGCTCGATGTTCTCGCAAGCCTCACTCTTGATGGTCTTCACGTTGATTTCATCCAGCTTCTCTACGAAGAGCTCACGGTCCTCAGTATCCATGATAGCCTGAACAGGAGTACCCAACACCTTGACATTATATTTCTCCAGGATGCCCTGGCGATAGAGTTCCACACCACAGTTGAGGGCTGTCTGACCACCGAAGCTGAGGAGGATTCCGTCTGGCTTTTCCTTCTGGATGACACGCTCTACGAAGTATGGCTGCACTGGCAGGAAGTAAATCTGGTCGGCAACACCTTCTGATGTCTGTACGGTTGCGATATTCGGGTTGATGAGCACAGTCTCGATACCTTCCTCGCGCAATGCCTTCAGGGCCTGCGAACCTGAGTAGTCGAACTCACCTGCTTCACCGATCTTCAAGGCTCCAGAACCTAAGAGGAGCACCTTCTTTATATTTTCGTCTTTCATCTTTATTCCTAATTATTTAAGTGTTTCTACAAACTTATCAAACATGAACTCTGTATCCACAGGGCCTGAGCAAGCCTCTGGGTGGAACTGGCTTGAGAACCAAGGGTTCACCTTGTGGCGGATACCCTCGTTAGAGCCATCATTCATATTTACAAAGAGTTCCTCCCAGTCGTTGCCCAATGTCTTGGCATCAACGGCATAACCGTGGTTCTGAGAGGTGATGTAGCAATTGTTGGTTCCTACCATGCGCACAGGCTGGTTGTGTGAACGGTGACCATACTTCAACTTGTAGATGGTAGCACCGGCTGCCTTGGAAAGCAACTGGTTACCCATACAGATACCGCAGATAGGCTTGCGGCTCTGGCTGATCTGCTTGCGAATAATGTTTACTGCATCCTCACACATGTCTGGGTCGCCAGGACCATTGGCCAGGAACAGTCCGTCGAAATCCATATCGGTGTAATCGTAATTCCAAGGTACACGGATCACCTCAACACCTCTGTTGATGAGGCAACGGATGATGTTTGCCTTCACACCGCAGTCAACGAGTACCACCTTCTTGCCGGCACCCTCGTTGTAACGGATAATCTCCTTGCAGCTCACCTGGTCAACGAAGTTTATACCCTCATAGTTAGCTTCAGGGATGTTGTCTGGTTCATCATCAAAGAGAATCTTACCCATCATCACACCATGCTCACGAAGCACCTTAGTCAACTCACGGGTATCGATGCCTGTGATTCCTGGCACCTTTTCGCGCTTCAACCAGTCGGCAAGACTCTCCACTGCATTCCAGTGGCTATACTGCTCGCTGTAATCATTCACGATGATGGCAGAAGCATAAATCTTGTCACTCTCCATGAAGGTTGGCAAACCGTTCTCCTCGAAAGTAAATGGTGGCACACCATAGTTGCCCACGAGAGGGAATGTAAGTGTCATCAACTGACCGGCGTAAGAAGGGTCGGTCAAACTCTCTGGATATCCCATCATGGCTGTGTTGAACACAACCTCGCCCGCTACAGGAGCGTCATATCCAAAAGATTTGCCATGGAACTTGGTTCCATCGCTCAAAACTAAGGTTACTTTTTTCATATCTGACATTTGATTCTTTTATTTCATACTTATAAGAGCAAATGAATTCTTCACTCTTCGTTCTTCACTCTTCACTTATTTATGATAAACGTTTTCGATATAGTTCACAAACGACTGGTTGCAGAGCTTCGTGCCGCCTGGGGTTGGATAATGACCGGTGAAATACCAGTCGCCCTTGTGGTTTGGAATTGCCTCGCGCAAGCCCTCGATGCTCTGGAACACGAGCTGGATAGGAGTAGTCATGCCCTCTGGGCGAAGCATCTCTACTATCTTCTCGTTGATTTCCTCGATAGTGAATGGCTCGTAGATGGCGCGTACCGGGTTCACCTGCTCCTCCTTTGGCTTGGCAAGTTCTGCCTTGCAAGCCTCGTAGGTCTGCTCGATGAGGTCTTCCATCTTGCGATCTTTCAAAAGCTGGATGGCAGCACGGAACACGCAGAACTCTTCCAGTCTTGCCATATCGATGCCATAATAATCCGGATAGCGGATCTGAGGGGCACTGGATACGACTACAATCTTCTTAGGATGCAGACGGTCGAGGATGCGCAGGATGCTCTCCTTCAGGGTTGTACCGCGCACGATACTGTCGTCGATGATAACGAGATTATCCACATTCGGCTCGATGCTTCCGTAGGTTACATCATACACGTGGCTCGCCAGGTCGTTGCGGCTGTTGCCCTCGGTGATGAAGGTACGGAGCTTGATATCCTTCCATGCTATCTTCTCTGAGCGGACGAAGTCACCGAGAATTTCGTATAATTCTTCCTTAGATGGAATATGGTCGAGGTTGGCAATCTGCTCAATCTTGCTTTCGTTGAGATACTTCTTGAAACCGCTCAACATACCATAGTATGCCACCTCGGCTGTGTTCGGGATATAGCTGAACACGGTGTGATCCACATCATAATCCACAGCTTTCAGAATAGGCTGGGTCAACTGCTCGCCCAACTGCTTACGCTCCTGATAGATATCCTTGTCGGAACCACGGCTGAAGTAGATGCGCTCGAATGAGCAGGCTGAATCGCCCTTCTGCTCCATGATGCGCTCGATGCTGCACTCGCCGTTCTTCTTCACGAGAAGCGCCGTGCCCGGCATCAGCTCCTGCACATCCTCTGCCTCCAGGTCGAAGGTGGTCTGAAGTACAGGGCGCTCGCTGGCTACTACCACGATTTCATCGTTCTTGTAGTAGAAAGCAGGACGGATGCCCCAAGGGTCGCGCATGGAGAACATCTCGCCCGAACCGGTGATTCCGCAGACCACATAACCGCCGTCGAAGTCCTTCATCGTGGTCTTGAGCACATTGCTCATCTTCACGTGGTCCTCGATGTAGTTGGTGATGTCGGTGTTCTCCATCTCCATCGCCTTTGCAGCCACGAAGTTGCGCTCCACCTCTCTGTCAAGTCGGTGGCCCATCAGTTCAAGCATGATGTAGGTGTCGCTGTAGATGCGTGGACTCTGGCCCTGCTTAGTCAGTTCCTCGAAGATTTCATCTACGTTGGTCATGTTGAAGTTGCCGCAAAGACAGAGGTTCTTCGCCTTCCAGTTGTTGCGGCGCAGGAATGGGTGCACATACTGGATGCCACTCTTTCCGGTGGTACTGTAGCGCAGGTGTCCCATGTAGAGTTCGCCTGCGAAAGGCAGTTCCTCTTGGGCAAACTTTGCATCAGCAAGCTGCTCGGGAGTCAAGTTCTTGAAGTTGGCGTTTGCCTTGCCGAAGATTTCGGTCACGGCGTTCTTACCCTCCGCACGCTCACGAAACATATACTCATGTCCTGGCTTTCCGCCCAGTTTGACACAAGCCATACCAGCACCCTCCTGTCCACGGTTGTGCTGCTTCTCCATCATCAGATAGAGTTTGTTGAGTGCGTACATCCAAGTACCGTACTTCTGCTGGTAATACTCCAGTGGCTTGAGCAATCTGATCATTGCCACGCCACACTCATGTTTCAATGGTTCCATACTCTTTATTATCCTTTATCTTATTTAGTTAAATCTGAATATTCCTATCCGAGGGACACCCCTCCAAAAAAAGGGAAACGTCAAGAAACGACGATTCCCTTTATTATTTTATTCTACAGTAACCGACTTGGCCAAGTTTCTTGGTTGGTCAACATTCTTACCCTTACATACAGCTACATGGTAAGCCAGCAGCTGCAAAGGAATAGTAGCCAATAATGGCTCCAGACACTCCAGGGTCTCAGGGAGTTCAATCACTTCGTCGGCAATCTTGGAAATGGTTTCATCGCCCTTGCTGACAATAGCAATGACACGACCCTGACGGGCCTTGATTTCCTGGATATTAGACAAGACCTTCTCGTACATGAAGTTGTGGGTGGCAATGACCACTACAGGCATATCACTGTCAATCAACGCGATAGGTCCATGCTTCATCTCTGCTGCAGGATAGCCCTCAGCATGGATGTAGCTAATCTCCTTCAACTTCAATGCACCCTCCAGGGCTACTGGATACTGGAATCCACGACCCAGATAGATGAAATTGCGCGCATACGTAAAGGTACGGCTCAAGTCAGCTATCTTATTGTTGAGCTTCAACACTTCCTTCATCTTGGCAGGAATGTTCCAAAGCTGCTCTGTAATCTTCTGATATTCGTTTTCGCTGATGGTTCCCCTCTCCTTACCTATGGCGAGTGCCAGGAGGATAAGGACGGTAACCTGACCGGTGAACGCCTTGGTAGAGGCAACACCGATCTCCGGACCTACATGAATATAGGTACCCGTATCTGTCTCTCGTGCGATGGAAGAACCGATGGAGTTACAGATACCATAGATAAACGCACCGCTCTCCTTGGCAAGCTTGATGGCAGCCAGGGTATCAGCGGTTTCGCCACTCTGGGAAATGGCGATGACCACATCATCCTTCGTTACCACTGGGTTGCGGTAACGGAACTCTGATGCATATTCCACTTCCACTGGGATGCGGCAGTAGTTCTCAATCATCTGCTTGCCGATGAGTCCGGCGTGCCATGATGTTCCACAAGCCACGATGATGATTCGCTTGGCATTGAGGAGCTGCTGGCGATGGTCGGTGATGGAGCTGAGCACTACGCCCATCTCTGTCTCCGTCTTGCAGGTTGTATCGTCGCCGTCGGTCATCACACGGGTTTCCACGGTGCGGCTCACCACACGGCCACGCATACAGTTGCGCAGACACTCAGGCTGCTCGAAAATTTCCTTCAGCATGAAGTGAGGGAAACCGCCCTTCTCAATCTGGCCGAGATCGATATCCACGGTCTGCACCTCAGGGTTGAGCTTTACGTTCTGGATGTTCACCACCTGCAATTCCTGTCCGAGGCGCATCACGGCGATGTTGCCATCCTCCAGGTAAACCACCTTGTCGGTATATTCGATGATAGGGCTGGCATCCGAACCGAGATAGAACTCTCCGTCCTCGCCAATACCCACTACCAGCGGGCTCTGCTTACGGGCAGCGATAATCTGGTCAGGGTTGCGCTTGTCGAGAATAGCGATGGCGTAAGCGCCAATCACCTGACGGAGCGCAACCTGAACGGCGGTCAACAAATCAAGATCCTTCTTCATCTGGATGTATTCAATGAGCTGTACGAGCACCTCAGTATCGGTCTCGCTCTTGAACTCCACACCCTTTGCCATCAGGTTCTTCTTGATGTCGGCATAGTTCTCGATAATACCATTATGAATCATGGCAAGGTTCTTGCTTGAAGAATAATGAGGATGAGCATTCACAGCTGAAGGCTCTCCATGGGTAGCCCAACGTGTATGGGCAATACCTACATGTCCTGAAATATCCTTGTCAGCGCAGAACGCTTCCAAATCTGCCACCTTGCCCTTTGCCTTATATACATTCAAAGAGCCGTCATTGCTAATAAGGGCAACTCCCGCAGAATCGTATCCGCGGTACTCCAGACGCTTCAAGCCCTTGATGAGGGCTGGATAAGCGTCACCCTTACCTAAATATCCTACTATGCCACACATACTTATCTATATTTATGTTGTATTTCCGTTTGTTATTCCTGACCTTTTATCCCTTGCTGTTATCGCAGGATGTTGACAACCAATGATGCGATGGAGGTCAAGATACTTACAGCAGAGAACCACAATGTTGTAGAAGAACCAATAGCAGAGTTCTGTGCCTTTACCTTATTTGGTTCTACATAGATAATGTCGTTCTGCTGAAGATAATAATATGGAGAATTGATGATGTTAGCATCATTCATGTTCAAGCGATAGGTATGCTTCTCTCCCTCTGCGTCCTGACGGATGAGCAACACGTTATCACGCTTACCATAAATGGTAAGGTCGCCACACTGTGCTAAAGCTTCAAGCACGCTCATTTTTTCCTGAGGAGCATAGATGACACCAGGCTTGGTAACTTCACCCAATACAGATACATGATAGCTACCCATTCGAACAGTAACGATAGGATTCTCCTGCTCAGCCAAGTAAGGCTTTACCTTACTCTTGATGAGGTTTTCTGCCTGATTTTTGGTCAAGCCGCCTACATGCAGCGTACCCACTACCGGGAACTCGATATTACCGTTGTTATCTACAAGATAGCCCTGCAGGGAACCAACTGATGAACTCAACTGTCCACCCGTACCGATGGTTTGAGACACAGCCAGGTTAAAAGGAATTGCAGCTTTAGGATCAGTAGTTATTACGGTGATTGTCAACTCATCCTTAGGCATAATCTTTGCTTCGTAAAGCATCTTAGAAGCTGCATAACTGATAGAATCGGCATTTTGGAAATAAGCCACATTCTTGGTGCTTCCGCAACTGCTAAGCATCAAGACCATTGTCAAAGCGACAAGCGCAGAATAGATGATTTTTTTCATTCTCAACAAATTTCGTTATAAAATATTGGTGCAAAATTACAGCATTTTTTTGAATACTGCAAATTTTTGCACCAATATTTACTCCATCACATTATTTTTCTTAAAATAATGCCCTTTTTACTAGTCTTCAATGCCGTTTGATGGCAAATTGAAGGTATAGCTGTTATCGAAGATCTTCTTCACCTTGTTGATTTCTACGAAGGTGGTTCCTCCACCCTCACCGAAGCTACCACTCAGGTAAGCTATCTTATCTTCCTCGCCCAGATAACCCTTCTGGCGGAGCATACGTACCGCCGCGGAAAACATAGCCTTGGTAGAAACCTGATCCTTCTGATGGATTGGAATAATACCATAGCTCAGGTTCAACCAGCGCTGAAGCTTCTCCTTGTAACAGATGGCAAGCACAGGGTTAGGACCACGGAACGAAGCCAGGCAGCGGGCAGTCTGACCCGTCTCACCATCGGTGATGATGCCGGCTACGCCCAACTTCTTGGTTGCCTCGATGGCAGCATGAGCCAGGAAGAGCTTCTGGTCGATCTTTCCGTCCTCCATCGGATCAATGTCGTTGAGAGGCGACTTGTCCTTCTCTGCCTGCTCTGCAATGCGCGCCATGGTCTGAACAGCCTCTACCGGATACTTACCGCTGGCTGTTTCGCCCGAAAGCATCAGGGCATCTGTACGGTAGAAGATAGCGTTGGCAATATCTGTAACCTCGGCACGTGTAGGACGAGGATTTTTGATCATGGTGTGGAGCATCTGTGTAGCTACGATTACCGGCTTCTGAGCCTTCACGCACTTGGCAATGATGCGGCGCTGGATACCAGGGATTCTCTCGATAGGCACCTCAATACCCAGGTCACCACGGGCAATCATGATGCCATAGCAGGCATCGATGATCTCATCGATGTTATCTACACCCTCCTGGTTCTCGATCTTAGAGATGATCTTGATGTCGCTGTGGTGAGCATCGAGAATATCCTGCACGGCCTTTACATCTGCTGCATTGCGCACGAATGAGTGAGCAATGAAATCAATATCCAGCTCGATGGCAAGCTCGATGTTTCTGCGGTCTTTCTCAGTAAGCGCAGGCAGGTCGATGTGCTCGCCCGGTACGTTCACGCTCTTGTGAGCCCCCAGTATTCCCTCGTTCTGCACCTCAGCCACGAGCATAGGACCCTGAATATCAACAACCTTCATGTCGAGTTCGCCATCATCAAACAAGATGTCGTCGCCCACCTTCAAATCGGCAGCAATATCAGGATAGCTCAAGTTCACGGTATCATGAGAAGAATCTACATCAGGACGACCGAAGATTTTCACCACGTCACCTATATTATAATGTATAGGCTCCTTTACGTCGGTAGTACGCACCTCCGGACCCTTGGTATCAATCATGATACCAATATGTGGAGACACAGCTCTAACGTTCTTGACAATGGTACGGATTCCATCTTCTGTAGCATGTGCGGTGTTCATACGAACCACGTTCATGCCCGCAAAAAACAGTTTTCGGATAAAATCTTGATCGCATCTGCGATCGCTGATGGAAGCAACAATCTTTGTTTGTTTCATATTTGTAATTACCTTATAGAAATTTCAATGTTATCGTGACATTTCTGCCACTTTTCTCAAATTTTGTGCAAAGATACAAAGAAAATCTGAAATACGAATCATCTGAAATACAAAATATATATAAAATATGGCGATTGTAACAGATTGAAAGAAAACCAAACACGCCCTGCAAGGACAAAAGCATCACATGTTCAATACTTTTGCCACTACAGGGCGACATTCTTGACTGAATTTATTTTCCTAGATATCCAAGTCTGGAGCCTTCTCGGCACCAGCTGCTGCCTCAAACTTAGGCATTACATTGAAATTGAAGATGCCGGCGATGATGGCATTAGGCATCTTTCTAACCGTCTGGTTATAAGACTGTACAGCCTCATTATACTTACGGCGAGCCTCGCTGATTCGATTCTCAGTGCCTTCCTCCTGAACCTGGAGAGCCTTAAAATTCTCGCTTGCCTTCAACTCAGGATATCTTTCAGCCACCAGCATCAGCTTGGAGAAGGCATTTGCCAACTCACCCTGAGCAGCTGCATACTGCTTCATACTAGCCTCCGTGAGATTATTCACATCCAGCTTCACCTGTCCTACAGAAGCACGAGCCTTGGTCACCTCCTCGAAGGTCTCCTTCTCGTGCTTGGCATAAGCCTTTACGATCTTAGCCAACTGAGGCATCATATCGGCACGACGCTGATACTGAGCCTGCATGTTAGACAACTCGGTAGTAGCCTTCTCCTGCTCTCCTACCATACCATTATAACCACTGAACACCCAGAGCACCAACACTACGATGACGCCTAAGATAATCCATCCTGTTTTCTTCATACTTTTCAATTATTGATTAATGATTATTGATTAATTATTATCTACCAATTATAAACTATTAGCTATCAGCAACTACCAGCTTCCGCCAGAGCCACCGCCAGAGAATGTTCCGCCGCCAAAGGAGCCGCCCGAGAAGCCGCCTCCTCCACCACCGGAGAAGCCTCCGCCGCCCATGAAGAACGGCGGCAACCAGTCGTCATCATCATTTCTTCTTCGCGACTGGTTTCTCCCCTTGCCCTTCGGTCTTGGCTTTACCAGACCCACCTGCTCCAGGATGTAACGGACGAGGTAATAGATCGGGATTCCGAAAAAGAGGAGGAACAGGATAATGACCAGTGCCCAATCCTCTTCATCATTCACCGTCCCCTCATCTACCGACTCAATTCCGGTGCGCCCGCTTTTCACCTTATTATATATAGCACGGCTCACAGAGGCAACAGCCTCGCCTGGGGCATCCTCGCGCATGTATTTCACGATGCAGGCACGTGCAATGTCATCGCAGTCCACATCCGTCAGCTCTCCCTCCAGTCCACTGCCGGGAGCGATGAAGTACTTGTGGTCTTCCACGGCTATGACGATGACCAGACCTCTTCGGCTCTTCTTGTAGCCGATGCCATACTTGTTGCCCACATCCTGCGCCATCCTGAAAGCATCCTGGTTAGCCACCCTGCCCACGATGATGAGCACATTCTGCACACCACACTCCAGCTTCAGCTTCTGCAGGTAGAAATTAGCCGAATCCTTGAGCGCCCTATCCACATAGCCATCGGGATCGGAAACATACTGCGTGGAGTCCTGGAGGAAGGGAATCGGCACATTATCCGCATTCCACTCCTTCTTGGCAGACAGCGATAAGACGCTGAAAGCCATCCATATCATCACTAAAAAATGTCTCTTAAAAGCCATAAATTCTCAATTTTAGTGCAAAAATACAGAATAAAAACCTAATATGCAAATACTTAGAGCATTTTTTTTGCAAAAAAAGCCTTAACTATTTTGTTATATCGCAAAAAACTTGTATCTTTGCACACCGATTTGAGATTATTAAGTATAAAAATAAATAAAAGAAGAGAAATGACCAAAGCAGATATCATAAATGAAGTAGCAATCGCTACTGGTATGGCTAAGAAGGAAGTTAGCATAGTAGTAGAGTCGTTCATGGAGGAGGTGAAGAAGAGCCTCATCCAGAACAAGGAGAATGTTTACCTGCGTGGCTTCGGTAGCTTCAACATCAAGCACCGTGCAGCTAAGACCGCTCGCAACATCTCTAAGAACACCACTCTCACCATCCCAGCTCACGATTTGCCAAGCTTCAAGCCATCTAAGAGCTTCATCGAGGAGATGCAGAACGCTCAGTAAGAGAATTAACATTTTTATAATAACAATATTTTAAAATTTTAAAATCATGCCAAACGGAAAGAAAAAGAAGGGCCACAAGATGGCTACTCACAAGCGTAAAAAGAGATTACGTAAGAACAGACATAAGAGCAAGTAAGCTTTTCTAGAAGCAGAAAATGCTCTCAGTCGGTTCCACAGACTGAGGGGGCGTGTCATATCAACATGGATAGGCATGCCCCTTTTTGTAAAGTGTTATTAGTAACTTTAAGTAAAAAGATTATTGAAGAGTATGACAAGCGAAGTTGTAATTGACGTCCAGCAGAAGGACATTTCTATCGCTCTCATGGAGGATAAGCAGCTGGTGGAATACCAGAATGAACCCCGTGAGGCTTCGTTCTCTGTGGGAAACATCTACATCGCAAAGGTTAAGAAACTCATGCCGGGACTTAACGCATGCTTCGTAGATGTAGGTTATGAACGCGACGCCTTTCTTCATTATCTTGACCTGGGAAGTCATTTTAATTCCTACCAGAAGTACCTTAAACAAGTACAGAGCGACAGAAAGAAACTTTTCCCATTCTCTAAAGCCAGCAAACTGCCTGAACTGGAAAAGGACGGCAGCATCCAGAATGTCCTGAAAGTGGGACAGGAAGTGCTGGTACAAATCGTAAAGGAACCAATCTCTACCAAGGGTCCTCGTCTTACGGGCGAAATCTCATTCGCAGGACGATACCTGGTACTCATGCCATTCGGTGATAAAGTTTCTGTCTCGTCGAAAATCAAAAGCGGTGAAGAACGCTCCCGACTCAAACAACTCATTCACAGCGTAAAACCAAAGAATTGCGGTGTAATTGTCCGCACTGTGGCTGAGGGAAAGAGAGTCGCTGAGCTCGATGCTGAGCTGAAAGTCCTGGTGAAGCGATGGGAGGATGCTATCGCCAAGGTGCAGAAGACCCAGCAGCGCCCGCAACTCGCTTTCGAGGAGACCGGAAGAGCCGTCGCTCTCCTGCGTGACTTGTTTAACCCATCTTACGAGAACATCTTCGTCAACGATGAAGGTGTGATGAACGAGGTGAAGGACTATGTTTCTCTAATAGCCCCTGAAAAGGCGGGCATAGTCAAGCTCTACACCGGTAAGGTGCCTATCTTCGACAACTTCAGCATCACCAAGCAGATCAAGGCTGGTTTTGGAAGAGTTGTCAACTACAAGCACGGTGCGTATCTCATCATCGAGCATACCGAAGCCCTGCACGTGGTAGATGTAAACAGCGGCAACCGTACTCGTGAGAAAGGTCAGGAAGCGAATGCTCTCGATGTAAACCTCGGCGCTGCCGATGAATTGGCCAGACAATTGCGACTCCGTGATATGGGAGGAATCATTGTGGTGGACTTCATCGACATGAATCTTGCCGAAGACCGACAGCTGCTCTATGAGCGCATGTGCAAGAACATGCAGAAGGACCGTGCCAAGCACAACATCCTGCCTCTGAGCAAGTTCGGACTGATGCAGATTACCCGCCAGCGTGTACGCCCAGCCATGGACGTAAACGTAGAGGAGACCTGCCCTACCTGCTTCGGTTCGGGCAAGATCAAATCGAGCATCCTTTTCACCGACCAGTTGGAAAGAAAAATCGACCGCCTAGTCAACAAGATTGGCGTCAAGAAATTCACTTTGTATGTGAATCCTTACGTAGCTGCCTTCATCAACAAGGGCTTCATTTCCTTGAAGCGCAAATGGCAGTTTAAGTATGGTTTCGGCTTCAATGTAATTCCATCTCAGAAACTGGCGTTCCTCCAGTATGAATTCTACGACAAGGACAACCAGTATCTGGATATGCAGGAAGAACAGGAAACAAAGTAAGTTTTTAATTCTCAGAAAAAAAGCTCCATTCGCCATTTCAGATGCGAATGGAGCTTTTATTATTTCAGTTTCTCTACACCTTATTATATATAAGGCATTTTAGTACTCTATCTCATTATTCACCATTTTCTCTGTGTCCCAAGGTGCAGGAGCACCGCCGAGATAGCGATGGAACCAGTCGAGGTGCGCATTGTAATAGAGCGGCATCGACTTCAGGTTGCTTGGCCAATGACCATCATACTTCAAGACAATCAGTCGAGAAGGAATGTTCAGGGTCTGCAATGCCGTGAAATACTGCAAGCTCTGTGTATAAGGTACACGATAGTCCAACTCGCCCGTCATCACGAGAGTTGGCGTAGAGAAGTTCTTGATGTATGAGGATGGCGACCACTTCTCGTAGAGATCGGAATTGTAAGGCTGTCCCTCCAGCTCAAAGTTAGGGAACCATACTTCCTCTGTACTGCCCCACATAGAGCGCAAGTCATATACGCCCATCATGGAAGCCAGACACTTGAATCGCTTGGTATGGCCCTGCAGCCAGTTCATCATATAGCCGCCATACGACCATCCCATCGCTCCCATCCTGGTGGAGTCAACATATTCCAGGGTTGCCAATTTATCAGTAACCTTCATCACATCCTCAAATACCTTTCCGCCCCAGTCGCCGGAAATGGCACGTGTAAAGGCCTGGCCATATCCTGTAGAACCATGAGGATTAGGATAAGCCACCACATAACCGGCAGCAGGATAAACCTGCCAGTCGCCACGGAAGGAATTCATCCACTGCATCTGCGGGCCGCCATGCACATTGATGATAAGCGGATACTTCTTGCTGGCATCAAAGTTGTGTGGCTTCACGATGAACACCTGTACCTTGTCGCCGCCAGCGCCCTCCACCCAGATGCTCTCAGAAGGACGGATATCCACCTCATCCTCCAACTTCTGGTTGAGGAAGGTTATCTGCTGTTCCTTGCCGAGAGCCACAGGAGTTCCATTCCACTTCTTCATCTGCTGACGATAGAGAGCCGATGGCTTTCCTGTCGTACTGTAAGTATAATATACCATGCCCTTATTGTCGAAATCAAACTCAGAGATAGCCTTGCCTGTCACTACTGGCGAGATGGTCTTTCTGGCAATGTCGAGTTTGTAGAGTGGTTGTGCGCCCTGCACCTCCCCCAGGAAGAAAATACTCTTGCCGTCTGGTGCCCATTTGTAATCATCCACCCAGTTGTCAAACTTCTCTGTCAGGATGGTAGATTTCCTTGCAGCACGGTCGTAGATGGCAAGACGGAAACGATCAGACTCATAGCCAGGTACTTGCTGCAAACGGTAAGCGATATACTTGCCGTCGGGCGAATAGGTTGGAGTACCATCCCATGCCTTGTTTTCCTTCGTGATGCAGACTGGCTCTCCCCCATTCACAGAAACCGTCCAAAGGTCGGCATTGGTGCTAGCCTCCTGATGCTCATCGTGGTTGGAGACGAAACAGATTTCCTTGCTGTCTGGAGAAAAATCATAGGCGATTCCGCCACCAGCCATGAATATCAGCGAATAATTACCCGGAGTCAGATCCCTGTAAGTCTTCGTCTGTGTATCGAAAAGGATGAGATGACTGCATCTGCCATCGCTATAGCTCGTCCAATGACGATAGAGCAACTTGTCGGCAATATGCGCCTGCACAGGTCCCTTGTCCTTCTTCTCCATCCGGGCTATGTTGGCCTTGGCATCAGCTCCCAGGTCGGGATATACCTCGGCTGTAAAGGCGATGTACCGCTCATCAGGTGAGATAACCGGATTATCTATACCCAACTCATAATCAGTTACTTGTTCCGCCTCGCAGGTAGCCAGATTCATGCGATAGACCTGAGCCGTCCCCTTCTCATAATTAGTGAAAAAGATACTCTTTCCATCCTTACTCCACACGGCAGAACTGCTTTTGCCATCCTCGGTGAAAGCCTTGGCATGAGAGCCATCTGCATTCATGATGTAGATGTCGGAACTAGACTTCTGGTTCTTCAGGTCGGAAGAACTGGAGGTATAGCAGATAGTCTTACCATCTGGCGAAAGGCTCACAGAATATACGCCCTTCACCTTGTACAAATCCTCGATGGTAAACGCCCTTTTCTGAGCGTTTGCCGAAAGCAGCGCCATCACGAGTGCTGCCGAAAACATCAATCTCTTGTTCATATAACCTATAAATATTAAACTTTCGATGCAAAAGTAACAAATATTTTTGGATTTCCTGCAACCTTTTGCTATCTTTTATCGTCTAATCTATAATTAATATTGATAATAACATAAAAAGAAAGGAAAAGATTATGATTTTGAGTACAACTTAACTGTTTTCCCCAGTATATAAAGGGGTTCTTTGATGCTGGGGAAACTGAGAAGTGCCGCAATCCTGCACCACTCTGCACCATTGCGGTTCTTACTGCTGTAAATAAACTGAATAAATACTGCACGGAAATATGGCAACACTGAGATTATATCTAGACACGAGGGTAAAAAGGCAGGATGGCACGTTCTCCATCCGTCTTGCCGTCAACCATCACGGTGGGACCGCCTTCATATCCCTTAATCAATACTGCAAGAAAGATGAATGGGACAAAAGGTCTTGTAAGGTGCGCAAGCGTCCGGATCGTGATGCTATCAACGACTTCCTTCTTGACCGTCTGAATTTCTACAATAGAATGATGATGAAGGCGCAATGCAGGGATACTTACCGTGGCGACATTACGGCTAGGGAGCTTCGTGACTTAATCATCCTTGAAGCCGAGCCTGCCAGGGAAAAGGTCGCCCTGCTTCGTGATGGCTTCATCGCCTACGAGGGGAGAAATCTCCAAAAGAACACGATCAACAGATACAAGTACACTTGGGCAAAGATTGAAGCTTTCCTTGGAGAAGAAAAAGCGGCTCGCCTTACCTACGATGAGATTAACCGTTCTTGGCTTGAAGCCTTCGATGCTTTTATGGCAAAGGAGGGCTTGTCTAGGAATACCAGAACCAGCAGGATGCTCTGTGTCGCTGCTGTCTTCAACTTGGCGATAGATAATGAGCAAACAAGAAACTACCCTTTCCGCAGATATAGCCTCCGAATTGAGACAACAAAAAAGCGAGACTTGTCTGTTGAGGAAATCCGCTCTATCTTCGAAGCTGGTGGTGATGAGCTGGTCGATATGTTCCTACTGATGTTCCTGCTCATTGGTATCAACGTGCGTGACTTGTTCGCCTTGACAAAGGAGAATGTCGTCCGTGGAAGGCTGGAATACGACCGGGCGAAGACTGGCAGGCATTACTCCATCCTTCTTCGTCCAGAAGCTCTCCGAATCATCGAGAAGTACAAAGGGGAAAAGAAGCTGCTTCGTTTCTCGGAGCATTTCAAAAACGTTGATTCTGCAACGGTAATGATTAATAAGAAGTTAGGAAAGGTGCGCCAAGGGCTTACTACGTACTACGCTCGCCATACGTGGGCATCAATCGCCTTCAACCTGGGAATACCAAAGGACGTTGTATCGCTTGCGCTGGGTCACTCGTTCGGTGTCCGGGTAACTGATACCTACATCAATGCGGACCTATCGAGAGTAGATGACGCAAACCGCAGGGTTATTGATTACGTGCTATACAACAAGAAATAGCCCTTATTTCTTGCGAATTTGGCGCAGAAACGGCTCAAATTGTTTTTGGGGATAGTTTTACGTGTTTACTACGTAAATGGCTTAGAACGCAAATTTCGGGGCAAATCGAAAGAAAGAGCACAAAAACATAGATAGAATGCAGGTGGTCGGGCTGCTTGTGGAACAAAAAAAGGGACTGGCTTTCGTCAGTCCCCTTTTATATAATTTATAAATAGTATTGTTTCGTCATATAAACTGGGTCTTTGAAATCAACAACGTCACCATCCTCATCTAGGATTTCCTTAACTCCATCATAGACTTCATAATGAAAGTTATTGCTGCGACCTTCCCAGCAGTTATCATTGTCGCATACCTTATCATACCCTTTCGTGTTTTCGGTGCAATATTGCTTTGCTTCATCCAATGTATCAAACTCTGCAACATTGTTTATCTCAACCGTATTATTGTAATATATCTGATATTTCTTCATAATTTAAGACTTAACCGTGATGTCGAGGGCTTATATGTTTACCAAATTTCTTCTGCTTCAAACTCTACGTTGTCATCCCAGTCGAAGGAATCAGTATTCTCTTCGTCCTCAGGAGAAAGATAGTAGTACGCTGTCAGACTCCAACCGTCAACCTTTACCGAGTCACCTGCATACTCAGCCTTGCCAATATGCGAAGGATCCTCGAATGCTGGATACATAACTCTGCTAGTAGGCTCTGCGTTTGTTTCCATAGCCTTGTTAACGATATCCTCGCCAAACTTCTTGATAGCTTCTGCCTTGCTTAACTTCTTCATAATTTTCCGCTTAACCGTGCTGCGTAGGGCTTAAATTACTGAATGTTTCAAAGTGCTTATCTCTTAAACACGATGCAAAGATATTAATATTTTTCCGTTCCACCAAATTTTTAAACGATTTTCTTTTTATTTTATTGTTATTTTAATGTTATTTTACATTTACGGCTTAAAATGGGCAAAAAAAAAATACCCCAGCGGTGAAAAAGTCGAGTCGCTGGGGTAATAAGTGGAAACCACTTTAAACATTCAGTGATGCAAAGGTACGATTTTCCTTTGATACCACCAAATTATTTTCCGAAAAATTTCTTTCTCAACAAATCATTGATGAATCGTGACTTGTTGGGCAATGCGTTGAGGAAAGGCAGCAGGTCGTTGTCTATCTGTATGCCAACTAGCTTGACCGTTGCGCCTGCGCCCTTCTTCGTTCTCTTGATGTTTCTTCTATTCTCCATATCTGTCTTTTTTAAATTGTCTATCTAACTTCGTTTTCATTCGGTTCATCTTGTGCTCCAGCTTGCCAATCTGCTTATAAGATAACCACTCCGGCTTGATATTCAACGACAGCCAGTACTGGCGCATTTCCTTGCAATGTCTGGCGATGCTCGGGAAATAGAGGTGCCGCTCGTATGGGTTGCGAAGGAAGTACTCGCAATCGGATAGCATACGACCAAGCATCATATACTTATGCCTCTGTCCTTCTCCAAGGCTTACAAGCCTTCCGTTCTGACCAATCCACAACATAGCTTCTTGACCGTTGAAGGAGAAATCGAAAGCCTTGTTTACCGGATTGTATCTTCCCTCTAGGACCACGCCTTCTTTTAACCCCTTAATTTCCCAAAGGCAATACTTGCCGAACTCTGTCTTGACTTCAACCAACGCTTGCGCTGGTATTGTTTTAATTTCTTTCATATCTTGCCAATTTTAAATTTCTCGTTCAGTGATGTAATACTCGAATACCACTCTACCTGTCTTAACCTTGAAGTATCGGTCGCCTTCTTCCAGCACTTCCGTTTGCGGAATGCTTCTAAAGACTTCCTTGATACGAGAGAACCTCTGCTCCATTCTCTCCTCTGTTCTGTAGTCTTCGATGTGGCTGTCAACTTCCCCAAGGCTGTTTTTAGCATTCAAAATGTATTGTTTCATATCTTGATATATTGTGCAGGGCTTGCGCCCTGCTGGTTAATACTTTTCTATCCAATACTCTGTTGTAAAATTCACGCATAAGCCTGCAAATTCAGACTTGAAATAACCTTGTCGTACCCAGTGTGGATAATGTCTATCGGCTTTATTTAGTCCCTTGAACAAGCTGTTCAAGAAACGCTCTGCCTTGTCCTTGCGTGTAAAGTCTGCCACCTCCTCGATTTCCTTTCCTTCCATCTGTCTCTTGATATAATATTTTGCTCTTGCCATTGTCTTGCCTCCTATCTTTGAATTATAAATTGAATACCTGCCCAGTCTGCAATGTTGTTGCTCTGCTGCAATCTCTTATTCTCCATATCAATCAAGATTGCTTCTGTCTCGGAAATCTGTTTTCCGTTTACAAAATACTTCTTCATAGTTTCACCCTCCCTTGATTACTTAGCATACAACGTTACAACCAATCCTCTTCTGAGTGCGCAGCGGCAAGCGTCCAGACCTGCCTTCAATGCTCGCTTGATGAACTTGTTGAAGAGTTCTGCACCGATGAGCTTCAAGATACCGCTTACACCTACGAGAGTGTTTATCTTCTTGCCATCCTCTGTGCGTCCGAATACCTTGATGCGGAAGTTTGAGTTGATGAACTTTGTTGTGAACTCTAAAACGTTTGAATTTGACTTTTTCATTTTCTTTGGCTTAACCGTGTTGCCTAGGGCTTAAATTACTGAATGTTTATTGTGCTTATCTCCTAAACACGATGCAAAGATATTAATATTTTTCCGTTCCACCAAAACTTTTCCCGAAAGATATTAATATTTTAACTTTTATTAGCTGTTTATGGCGTAAACACTGCTATTTTTGGTCGATTTCTGCACATTTTTCTTCCGTACATCAATGGCTATCAATCGGTTGCCTTAGTTTTCAACACTCTATATAATAATAACCTGCACGCCTTAGTTTGAATGAATATATAATCTAACTCTCATATCCCCTACCCCTTTTCTCTCAATGAAAAGTGTTCTTCGCACAAAAATGGGCAGGAAAACGCTCTCCTGCGCTTCCTGCCCTTTCTAACAAATGATATTATGATTGAACCTATTGAACTCTCTTCTTGATGCGCTCCTTTATCCAGTTTGCCAAAAGAAGGAACAGAAACAGAATCACGCAATCGCCAGTGAATAGCCTTACCTTTTGCCAGGTGCTCGCTGGCTTCTCTACCTCCTTGGTCTTATATCGGTTCACGTAATGCTTGACTTTCACGGTGTCGGTCACGAAAACGTAGGTGTCCCCAACGATGGTGTCCGTCTTGGTCGTTGTCTTCCACCTGGTGGTCGTAAGGTTGTGCCACCGCTCCTTGATTACGGTGTCGCCCTTGATGTACACCAGTACGCTGTCCTGCTTGAATACGCTGTCGTGCTGCCGGGTGTCCTTCCAGTGGATCTGTCGCTGGCTCACGCTGTCACGTCTTACACTGGTGTGTGCGCTATCGCGATAAACTGTGTTATTTGCGGCTGTTTTTGCGCAGGAACAGCCCAAAATCAAAAGTGGGGTAATTATAAGCACGGCGAGAAATAACGCCACAGAACGCAAATTTCGCCCTTTTCTTGAATTTTCCATACTCTATAAACGTTAGATTGATGTGTTTATTGTGTAAGCACCTTAATTTCCAAGGCTTCCTTGGCTCGCTTCAAATACTTCTCGCAGGCTGCCAGTCCGTTGTACCCTCCGTTTATCTTCCTACGGATAGCCTTCAAGTTGTCTTGGTCTGCCAGCTCATTACAGCCGAAGGTGTCGAATACCCACATCGAGGATTCCGTTGCACCGGATGGTCGTTCCAGAAGCTCTGGTGTCCCAACAACATCGAAGCCGCAATAATTGGAAAACTTCCTATAGTTGGCTCGCCCGGTAATCTGTATCAATCCTCTGCCCTTGTACTTCACGCCATCGCCCTGCTGGGTGTTGCCGAGGTCTTTCCTGCCCTCGTAGGCTCTGCCGCTTGCAAGCTCCTTGGTGTATCTCAACTCTCCGCTTTCGTGGGCAATCTGTGCGAGGTAGTGCGCCATTCGCAAAGGAGTATTGATGCGGAAATGCTCCGCCCATCCGTTTATGATTGGAAGGTAGGTGTCTGCCTTGCTGCCTGCATTCGGCATTACCTTTAAAAGTTGCGCTCTAGTTATCCTCATTATCTCCTCCTTTCTTCCGCTCTTCTTTCATTATCTCGACAACTGCCTTCGCAATTTCATCCTTGTTCTCGAGGATCACCTGCATCGTGCGGTCCTGCTTGCGTATCTCTGCCTTCTCGTATGCCTTCTCCCGGATGCTCTTGAACTCGCACAAAAGCAGATACACCGTCCAGGCGATGGAGAACATAGGGAAGGGAGAGATAATACACGTAGCAACGTCCATAAGCGAAGCTATACCGAATGTCGGAAAATACTTCTTCGCCTTGTCGCACGTCTTCTTTAGTCCAGTTGACGTTCTTGCAATATGCAGTTCCTTCGCCTTCTGTATGCCTGCTATCAAGTCAATTGTCATCGCTATCAGAATCGTAGCGAAACAGATAAAAATTACTAGGGCGCACAGATATAGATGGTGCACCTGAAAATCGTGAAATACTTCGCTCATATCAATTTATTTTTTTGGTTATTCCAATTTTTCCCAGTCAATGGTCACACCCTTCCCGATGATGTCTGCCGTCCACCTGCAGAATGCCATACCCTCGTATCCGTCTGGATCACTGGCTACGGCAATGGCATACTGTACGCAGTCGCTCTCGGTCTTGATTACCTTCGGATAGAAGTCCGCATAAGCCATATTAGCCAAATAGAGAATATCCCCGATGGTCGTGCCCTTGGAGATTATCTCGTTGTTTGTCGCCAACCGGATTTCGTCAACAGTCCATCGGTGGCTCGTTCCATCTACGTTCTTCATCTGCTCGCTCGCCTTGATTGCTAGCTGCTTCGTGAAGTGGTAGCCGTGCTTGGCAACGTATGCCACGTACCCGCTGGCTCCCATCAAAGCCTTTGCTGCCTTCTCGTATGGTAAGCTGTGGATGATGTCGCTCTCTTGGTGCTGGTGTCGCTCTTCCTCGCTATCGCAAGAATGGCGCAAAACGATGATTTTCTTCATTGTGCGCCCTCCTATCCTAGTTTATCGAGTAATTGCTTGACCATACCACGAATGCCGCTTATATCGCCCTCAAGTGCCTTGAAACGCTTTTCGGTTTCCTGCTTCTCCTTGATTGCCGGGTTCAAAGCTGCAAGAAGTTCTTCGCCCTTGGCTTTCCGCTCTTTGCTTGGCTCGTATGCCTTGATTATCTCATCGGCTTCATTTACCAATTTCCCAACTTCGGGCAAAAGGTCTGCCTTGTCGGTTGCCAGTACGATTTCGCCAGCAAAGGTTACTCCCAGGTGTTCTGGTATAGTGTAGATGGTCTGCTTTCCCTCCACCTCGATTGTTACGTCTCGCATTGGCTGTCCGTTGCTGGAAATGGTTGCGATGCCAGTGTTGATGTGCGGCTGGTTGTCTACGACCTTGCCTTCCTTAACTTCCACCGTCTGCTTGTCTAGCAGATAGACCGGGTGATTTCTTTGTATATTCTTAAATTCCATAATGCGCTCTTTTTAGATAATTCGATAAATAGACAAAAAGGGGTCTCACTGATAAAACAGCGAGTTGCCCCTTGATAGATTTTGTTTAGACCTCCTACGCTCCAGTGGTGGTCGTGGTGGTCTTCAACGCTGCAATAAGTTCAGCGTTCTGTCGCTGCTGGCTCAACTCCAGGCGTGCATCGTTGTACCGCTGCTGCAAATCCTGCTGCCAGTGATTGTTCAGCACGTCAATAACTCGCTGGGTGTTGTCTTGGTTCGAGCGGATGATGTCGCACTTGTCCTGCTGCATCTGATAGCCTAGAGCCGAGAAGCCTCGCTCTATGCTGCGGTTGTTGAAATCGAATCCTCGCTGCATTGAGTTCTCGATATCCTTCTGCCCGAGCTGGTTGTCGTAGCCCATCTTGATGATGTTCTGCTGGGTCTGGCAGCAACAGTCCTTCAACTGCTGGATGATGTTGAGGTTTCCGAGGTTCGCTGCGTTGATTACTCGCTCTGCGCTGAAACCAACCTTGCCGCCTACATCTTGGATTGCTGCCTGCACGCCACAGACTGCATTCTGCAGCTGGTTCATATCGCAGTTAAGATTCTGCGCCAGCTGACCAAGAGCAACATTGTTGCCCTTCACTGCGTCCATCAGGAGAGCCGTATTATTGCCGTCCTGCATCTGTGTGCGAAGGCTCGCAATCTGATTCTGCAATTCCGTGTCCTGCAAATTGCCGCCACGGTTATTCCAGTCTCGCATCCAAGCCATCATCATCATATAGGCAAACGGGTTATTCATCCAGTTGCCCATACCACCGTTCATTGCTGCCAGCATCGTTGCTGGATCGTTGTCTCTACCTCTAGCGAGCAAAGCTGCCGCCAGGTTGTCATTGCCACCGTCCCCAGTGCAATAAACTTTCTCGATTGTGTCTGCCATAAAATTTTGAGTTAATTATGTCGTGGAAGCCAAATATTGGAATCCGCTGCAAAGATACTCTGATTTTTGGCTCGCTCCAAAAAGTTAGTGCAGGGGTATTTATCGAATTATTGTCAAAGAACGCTTTTGGTTACTTTCTTTTTGTTTCTTGATTAAACACAAATCGGCTCAACGTCCTTGTTTAGCAAGGTCGCTTGTGCCGTGGCAAGTCGATAAACTCGAGACGTGCCGAGATAAGTGTAAGCCATCTTGCAAAGATGTCTCACTGCTGGAACGGTGCGGTTTAATACGGTCGCAATGGTCGTTATGCTGAATCCTGCGTGTATCATCTGCTCAACGACCATACATCGTGTCATCACGAGATTTTCGGCTCTCGACTTTCCGAGAACGTCTTCTCTCGTAATGCTCAGCTCTCCGTTCTGAAGTTCAATAGCACAACACTTGATTACGTTGTCTATAACTCTCCATAGTTCTTTTTCCTTGTCATTCATATATAAAAATGTTTTAATCGTTCCCTAACATAGAATCAATCATTCCGTCAATAACTTCATCGGTCATATCCTTCTTAATAGAAGAATCTGCGCCCATTGACTTCATCGTCATAGTTATCCAAGGGTTGTCACTCTTCAAAGTGGATTGTATCTGCTCCTTGTATGCTTCGTGAAGTTCGCCCGATTCCTTGAAATCCAAAAGAACCGTGCGCAAGGCTTTCACCACGTAGTTATCCATCAGCAAGGGATTGTCCCTTGCCGATGAAAGTTTGGTAAGAAGCACTGCCAGTGCTTCACGTAATTGTTTCTTCTTCATATTGTCTAATTTTTAAATTTCCAAAGTCAGCTACTTAACTATTTAGCTAAATTGTTTTTAAAAACGAACATCTTGCCCTAATAAGATTGTAAATCCTCTTATGCCCTTCTATTGATGGGTGTACATTATCAGACAGAAACATATTTTTATCTAAAACCCCATCATTATTATAAAATACATCTTTGATTTCTACATAACAAAAATGTGACCTTATATAATCATTTATAACAGGATGATTATCTCCAGTACCATATTTAGGTGGAACTGTCAACCAAATTGTTTTTATGCCATTTTTGGTTGCTGCATCATCAATGTATTGTAACCCAGTGCAAGTTGCCTGGCTGTCAACGTCATTTGTACCTATGCAAAATAATACATATTTTGCATCTTTCAGCCATTTCATTTCCTTGTCTATGTGGGGTTTTATAGAGCTTACACTTGCTCCTCCCTGACCAAGTATAATAGTCTTCCTATCGCCAATGGAACTACATAGCAATGATGCAAATCTCTTATCCTTATCACTAGGAATCGAATTACCTTCTATAAATGAATGACCTACTACAACAAGTTTTACGTCATTGATATCTATTGGGTAACCAAAGTTAACATCTGACACTTTCATTTTGCCAATCAGTGTATAGAAAGACAACTTACCCCAAGCATATCCGTTAATGCTTCCGTTACCTTCATTGGCAGTATCACCGCTAATGACTTCACCATTACCGATTCCTTCTTTTGATGCACTGATTCCATCCTGCGCTGTCACAGATATATTGAAATATGAGTTTTTCTCTGTTTTCTTTTCAACAGACATGGTGTATTCTTTTCCCTTAGCAAACGCAAGTTCTGAAATATAATATTTGTGTGTCTGCTTTGGTGGCAAAGTCTGTCCTACGATATAAACAGATATGTAACTTCCGTTTTCATCCTTTCCTATACCAAACATTGTGCCAGCCAACTGATACCAAAAACCAATACAGAACTCAAAATAACCAAGAGAATCCGTATCAATAATCTTCAATGTTGATGATAGGATAAATTTATCTTCGTATAGACTGGTATTGTACTGTAATCTATTTTCGTAGCCAGTCAGAAGACTTTGAGCACTAGCTTTATCTTCCGATATGGAAAAGGAATTGTTCTGTATATCAAAATCTGAGAAATCAGAAATCAAATTGCCATAAGATTTTGCAGAACTGTTAATTTCTTGCTTTAACTCATCCCTTGCATAGTCAATCAACATCTGTGTTGATATGTTATCTGTGAAAAAAGCCCTATTTGGCAATATGGAATCTGGGCTACCATCATTCCAGCAGAAAGCATAGTAGCCTTCCTCTAAGGTTACGACTTTATTAATTATTGAAGAAGGAGCAGAACCTATTATTTTTTGTTCTGGCTCTTCATACGTTTCGTTAGAATATTTCCATAAAATATCCTGCGAACCACCTTCATTCTTTATATATAGCCAGTACTTACCAGGCTTCAAGTGAAGTTTAACTAACTTATAGTTCTTGATAGCGGCGCTGATAGTACCTTCGTTTCCTTTGATATATTTTCCTAAAGAAATATCATTCTTGCTGAATAATGACATAACAGTAGGAATAGGAGTGTTTTCTATAACCTTTAAAGACTCTCTAATATCTTTGGTGCTATCATCAATTAACATTTGCGTAGAAAGAGAATCAGTTATAAAAGCTTTTCCAATATTAATGGAATTGCTATTATCATTCCAGCAGAAAGCATAGTAACCTTCTTCTAAAGTTAATATCTTACTAATAGTGCTAAAAGGTGCAGCCCCAATTATCTCACTTTCTACAGAAGAAAACGATTCATCAGTGAACTTCCAAAATATGCCTTGTGTACCACCTTCATTCTTTATATACAACCAATATTTTTTAGCTGACAAATGCAATTTAACTAACTTATAGGCTTTGGTAGCATCTGATATGGTTTTATTTGTAGGATTGAGATATTTTTCCACTATAATATCACTTTTATCAAATACTGATACAATAGATGGCTTAAATAACATATTTTCTACATTTGTCAATGAGTTTTTAATACCTTTTGTGCCATTTTCCACCTTATCATCTATCAATGCCGAAATGGACATACTGTCAGTTATAAAAGCATTTCCAAGCGAAAAACCATTACCGTTATTATCATTCCAGCAGAAAGCATAGTAGCCTTCCTCTAGAGTTAATATCTTGTTATATGGGGTTGTTCCCGTAGGACCAACAATCTCTTTTTCTGGAGAAGCATAGCCGTTATCCGAATACTTCCACAACGTGGCTTGTGTATTAGAACCACAAGCGCTATATATCCAGTACTTGCCTGCTAAAAGATGCAGCTTAACCAGTTTGTAGTTTCTAATAACATCTGAAATAGCACCATTTGAAGGATTTATTGATTTACCGATAGCAACATTATCATTTCCAAATAGTGATACAACTGGAATTTTCAATCCCAAGTCGCTGAGTTGATCACTCACAGCTTTTTGAGACATAACAAGTTCCTCGGAATCTCCAGCCTCTTGGTCAACACTCTCCTTGTCGAACTTCTTGCCAAGTTCGGCATCAACACGCTTCTTCTCTTCTGTAAATTTTGTATCAACATCAGCAGTATTTGCCTTCTTGCCAAGCTCGGTGTCCTGCTGCTTGGCAATATCCGCAAGACCAGCGAGAGCACCGCCTACCCTCTCGGCTGTGTTCTCGCCCACCTGCGTAGCGTTCTTGACCGCTGCCGCCTGCTGTTTAATTTCGTTTATTGTTGCCATATATTAATCTCCTATTACGTGAATGTGTGCCCTCGTTCCTCGCTGTTCCTTCACTTCCCCTTTCGGGGTGAATGCCTTGAGGTATTCGAGTGCATCTGATAAATATCCTTCTGCCAATCCCATAATGTCGTTGTATTGCTTGTTGTTGGTTATGTCCTGCACATGGTCGGAATATTCGTCTCTGTGACGCATACCGCCCGCACGGCTTATAATTGTTCCATCGGAACGAAAAAGTCTCGCATACGTGAAATAAGCGAGTGCCTTGCGTATTCCGCTTGTGTACTTCTGCACCTTGGTTTCGTCTTGGCTGCAATAGCCCTCCTTCTTGGTGTATTCTCCACCGTCCAGGAAGACCGCAGGCTGGAAATCGGGCAAGACTGAATCGCCCCACTCTCCCTGCTCGGTCGCTGCCTTGAAACGTTCCCACCCGATGGCTGGTATGATGTTCGTGTCCTCGCATTCACGAATGTATGCGTTCACTTCATCCTCATCTAGGTGTGCGCTGGTCGGTCGTGCCAGTTCCCGGAACTGTTCAACCGTGATAAGTTGCTTTCTTGTCTGTTCTCCCATAGGCTCAATCAATTAATCTATCGTGTTATTCCCTGCCGCCTCGCTGCTGATATACTTCAACGGCTGTAGCTTGGGGTCTAGGTTCTGAATGGCTGGATCGTGCCAGCTCTTGAAAATCTTCTTGAAGGCTCGCTCGATGAAACGCTGCTCGGTCGTCACTTCGCCTGCATAGTACTCGTAAGCGTCCTGCATAACTTGTCCGCTGAAGCCAAGCTTTCCCATACGGATGGCATAGAAAAGTTCTTGGTGGAACTGTGCATAGATGCGCTCGATAACGCTGCTGTCGGTCACGGAAAACTCCTTGTCGAAGTTTTTTGTCGGGAAGGCGACAACCTTCGGTTCGTCTTCTTCGTTCTCCACCTCGACAGCTAGAATCTTCGCTGTGTTCTCGTCCCCCTGGAACTGCAAAAGGTCTTCATCGGAAATCATCTGTCCGCTCTCCACCTCTTCGCCTTTCTCGTTGAACTTAGGCACGCCCTTCTTGGTTACGAGCATACACGATACGAGGAAGTTGTTTCTCACGTTTCGCATCTTCACGTTGCCCAGTCCCTCATCGGTCGAAATCTCCGTGATGGCAGAATCGTAGCTGGCTGTCGGATAGATGAACTTTCCGTCTAGGCTCTGCCACAGAATCTGCCCATTGTAGCTGTCGATACCGCCAGCGTTCTCAATCTGTTCAAGAACGATGTCGGGGTCGGGATTGAAGGTATTGATGCGCTCGATGGTCTTCTCGTTCACCATCAACCGCTTTCCGTTCCTCGTTTTCTTCTGCTCCCAGTCTGGGTGCAGCAAGACGTGCGCCACGTTCCCCTTGTCGTCCGTCTCTTCCAGTCGGCAATTCTCAAATGGTACGTGGCTCACGCTCGACACCTGCCCGAGAACGTTGTAGTTCACGTGAAGGGCGAAGCCTCCAAACCTAGCGAGGTCGCCCGATACGTTCCGAAGCAAATCGTCTGCCGTATCCCCCTGCTGGTTCATCGCCAACGCTGCTAGAATGTCGCTATCGAAGCCGTAGCCCTCAATGAATCGGGCGTAGCGATTAAGGCAGAGCATTGCCGTTCCGCTGGCTTCCGTGATGCGTGCGAGGTTCTGCGGATATAGATTATCATATCCGTATGCCTGCATCTTGAATCGGCTCACGTAGCCAATATCAATTCTTCGCTTCGGCTTCTTAACTGTCTTTACGTTCATCTTGCTTGTGTCGTTTTACCTGTTGTTTTATTACTCTTCCTTGCCTGCTTTTTCGGCTTGGTCGAGGTCTTTCTTCTTGTCGCTGCCTGCTGGCTGCTGTTTGTTCTCGATGAGTTCCTCGCTGGGTATCTTCTGGAAGTATTTCTCCATCTGTGGGTACTTCGTCAGATATTCGTGCGCTACCTTGTCGGTCAGGTTCTCATTAGTGAAAATCTTACCATGGTAAAAATCCGGGCAGGAAATGATAAAACCTGCCTTCATTGCGTAATTACATTGCTTTGGCATAGCCTTTTCTTTTTTGAGTTTTGAATAAATTTCGATTAAAGCATCGTGGTAACACTGCTGGCAGGTTGTCGGAACAAACCGCTTCCGTGTTACCTCGAAATATAGAGATTCAATAACTGCCTTGTCGGATGCGTCAAAGGGACTGTCAAACCGTTCCTTCAACTCTCCGACCTTGGCTGTCGCTTCCTCGTAGGTCATAGCTTAACCTCCTACGGCTTCTGTTGTCAGACTGGCGTACTTGGCTGCCGTTGTCTCGCTGTCTGTATCAAAGAAGAAATAAGCTGCCTTCGGTACGCTCTCCTCTTCCAGCGTGATAAGCCAGCCGCCCTCGGTGTCGTCTGAGTACTTGTCGTTTTCTCCAGCACTTGCCTTCAGTGCCTGCGCATATCCAAATACCTGGTACTCTGCCTTTCCGTCCGCTCCCTTCGAAAGGTTGCGCAGGATGATAACGAACTTTCCGTTCGCCAGTCCGTCAATGATATTTGCGCAAACGTCAGGTGTGTTTGCCAATACCACGACTGCTACGGTATTCTTCCAGCTGTTGCGATACGTGCCAACGATTAGCTCGGTCTTGGTTCCAGTGTATGGCTTGCTGCCTTCCTGCCGGATAGCGTATGCTTTCTTGCCAGTCTTCAAGACCAATGTGCTAATTATATTACCCACGACAACGGACTTGGCAAAGTCAATGTCGTCTCGGTTGATGATAAGTCCATCGCCCTCCAATCCCTTTGTTACCTGGTCTTCGCAAGGGATGATGATGTCCTGGGCGATAAGGCTCTCGCAAGTTTTTGCCATATTAATTCGTTTTAAAATTGTTATATCCCCAACACCGTTTTGTGGGTGTTGAGGATTTGAAACTTAATACTTGATGAAGATATGGAGCGATTAGTAAGCCGCGTGGATCATATTCTCTTCGAGGAGAGCCGTGCCAATCTTACCAGTTGAATAGATATAGTTTCTACGCTCCTTGTGGTCGAACCAAGCATCCAGCTCACTAATGAGCGAATCCTGCGGTGTGCCGACCATCAGCTGCTTAGGGTTACAGAAGACCATACGATGAGGAAGGTTGTACGCTGTAGCGCCTTTCTCATAGCCCTTAATCATTCTGTCCCAAATGCTGACACTGGCAATTTTAATGCCGTTGTAGGTCGATGTTTGGAAGCCATCGAAGACCTTCTCCCAAGGCATAATGTCGTGGTACGTCTTCTTGATGTCGTAAGTCAATGCGTCAGCCAGCGAGCGTGTCATAAGAAGCACAGCGTTCGGATCATCGATGATGCGTGAGTCCACGTTCATAAGCATATTGTCTACAAGGTCGGTTGCCACACCCTGCTTGCGGATTGCCGCAATCTGCTCCGCCATCGTGGTTTCCTTGTTGGCTGCAATCTCGGTGCGGTTCTTTGTGGCTGTAGCTGCGAAAATTTTCTTGAAGAGACCATCGCAAGTGGTAAAGTACTCCTTCTTCAATCCATCGGTCAGCTTGCCGCCCTCGGAAACAGTCTGCGCATCCTCAGCACCAAACCAGCCGAATCGCCAAACCATCTGCTTCATAGCACGCTCAAGTGCATCGGTGTAGATTACCATGAAGTCGGTGCTGGTGAGGTCTCCAATGTCTGTGCCGGTCTTCAAGCTGTACTCTGCGATTGAGCCTTTCAGCGAATCATAGCAAATCTTGATTGGTACTTGCCAGTCGCCAAGCTTCCAGCGCTCCAAGTTGTTGGCGATGCCCTTCTCGTCATACGTTGGGTCGCAACCGCTGCCAGCCTTGCCGACCATCTCCATCTCACCAATGATGGCGATAGGGTCTCCGTCCTTGACCTTAGTGATGGTGACGAAATCCGCAATGTTTTCATCCTTGTAGAACGTCTCCTGAACGGCATCCTTGATGGTCTTCAGATTTTCGGGTTCGAGGACAAAGTTCTCGAACTGCTTTACATCAAAAGTATTACTCATAATTTATAACTATCTAATTTGTTTTTACTTGATTTCTTACAACGTTTTAGTCCTTGCTTGGTCGTTTCTTGAAACGATAAGCCTTGACCTTCTCGCTGATAGTCTTTGCGTCCGCCTTAACGTCCACCTGCTCTCCTGCGCCCTTGCCGCTTGGCTGTCGCTGTGCTGGCTGGTAGTGGCTGCTGAAGCCTGCCAGCACCTTCTCCGCACCGCCAGCCATCTTCACTGCATTCAAGATGCGCATATCCTCCTTGCTCTTCGCAAGTTTCTGTGCGCTTGCCAGCTGTGCCTTGGTGTCACTCAACTGCTGATTAAGTGCTGCAACCTGCTGCTGCAACTTGGCTACGGTGTCGTTGTCGGTGCTTGATGCGCTGCTGCCCTCACCGCCTTCACCACCCTCATTGTCGGTGTCGTCTGCGGTCTTAATGTCGGTGATTACACCATCCTCGACAACGATTGTCTTGCCATCGGGCATTTCAAACGTTCCGTCCGGACTTGCCTTGTCGCCAACCTGCGGGTCTCCCTCCTCACGCTCTACGGTCAGTGTCTGTCCGTCCGCTGTGTTGAGTTCCATAGCCTTTGGCTCTACCTTGGCTTGTGGCTCTACCTTGGCTTGTGGCTCTACCTTGGCTTGTGGCTCTGCCACCGCCTGCTCTGCTTCCTCCAGTGACTTCACGCCCAACTTGGCGAGGATCTTGTCAAGGAGAGAAGCCTTTACTTCTGTTTTCTTCTCCATTGCTTTTGGATTTTGTTGTTTTGAATTAATGAATTGCTCTATATTGCGCTTCGATGCGCTTGCGCTGATTGGCGCAACCGTGCTGCTTATAAGACCTAGGCGCAAAGCCTCGCTGGTGCTGATGAAGATGTCCTTATCCATCAAGGCTTGAATCTCTTCCCGGTCGCACCCGCACCGCTCTACGTATGCGTCCACCATCTTGTCCTGCCACATCTGCATTTCCTCGCCCTGGTTCTTCAAGTCCTTTGCGTTCAGCTGGTCGCCCAGACACCAGCCGGGAATCCACGGATTGTGCAGGAGAAAGGCAGCGTTCTCGTATGCCTTGCGGCTCTCCTTTGGTGCTGCCAGCATAATGATTGTTGCCATACTAGCAGCCTTGCCCTCAATAGTGCAGGTTATCTTCTTGCCGCTCTGTCTCAGTCGGTCGTAAATCGCCCAGCCTTCGACAACAGAACCGCCATTGCAGAAGATACGCATATCGATGGTATCATCATCCTTCGGTATGCTTGCCGCAAAAGCATCTATATCTTGAAAGCATACGCAGTCACCACCAAACCATTGATACCAAAACTTGTTGTCTTGGCTGTCGATGTCGTTGTATATTCTGAGTTTAGCCATTGAAACGTTATTTTTAAGTTTTAAAACGCTGCAAAGATACGATTATTTTCGATATGTTTATCTCATAAACAGTTAATTTTCCTAAACAAGCCGAAAATTTGCGCTCTAAGCGGATTTTATTGCCTTGGGCGTATAACTTTACCACATTCGACCAAAAACCGCTCAGAACGCAAATTTTGATAAAATAACAACACCATTAGAGCCTGCCGATATTCTCTATCGTCTGCACTCTCCGCTGGGTGCGGTTTATCTCTTCAACGCTCACTACTGGCTGGGGAGCCATCTGATACCCTCTTGCTACAGCTGCCGCCAGCATATCCATACCGATATTGCTGCCTCCGTTGTTAACTACGATAGGCACACCGCCTCCAAGCTGGTTGAATGCGGATAATATCGGGCTGAACATCGATGTCGCCTTGGCGGTCATTACGCTCTCGCCATTGGATAGCCTTGCCGGGATGCTGTCGCTCGTTCCAGTGCCCGAGCCTTGGACGTAGCCACCAGTGGAGAATCCCTTGATAACCGATTTCGCTCCTGCAAACGCTGCCTTAACAATAGCCGTCAATGCCGCAGCTTCTGCAATGCCCCATAAACCTTTCTCGGCAATCTGTGTTACTTTCAGTTTCGTAAGGATAAAAGGTTCAAGAATGTTCAGTGCAGTAATAAGCATTGATTTTAAGAAAGCCTTGCCCTTGGCTGTTTCGGCTTCAAACATCTCATCCATAGCAGATGCCAATCCGTCCGCTATCTGTTGGTAAATTGCCTTGAACTTTTCTTTTTTAGCTTCTTCCTCATCAATAAGATCTTGATTTTTCTTCTTTTGAATTTCAATCAATGTATCTGCAAGAGATTGATCGAGCTGTTTATGCGCTTCCGTGTTCTCTTGGGTCATTGCTAGCTTCTGCTCCAGGAAAGCCTTGTATCTCTCCAGCTTGGCTGCATCGTCTTCCTCTCCAGTGCCACCGTTCATAATGTCCGCATCCCTGCGCTTCTTCTCTGCTTCCTCGAACTCCTTGTTGATTTCGTCCACAATCTCCTTGGCTTGGTTCTTGATGTCCTCTTTCGCCTTTATCATTATGTCGAGAAGCTTTGCCTGCATTTCCTGCGCTTTTTCCGCTCCGATTTGCCCTGCCGCCACGTATGCGTCAATGCTCCTTGCCACCATATCCTTCTCAAGCTGTTCGAGGTCGTTGCTGTAGTCTCGCTCGTTGTCGTACATACCTGCGAGGTATCGCTTCTTTGCGTCCATTACTTGCTCGTTGTACTTGTACTGGATAAGTGCAATCTGTGCCTGCAATTCCTTTTCCTGCTTCTTTCTGCGCTCTGCCTCTGCCTTGGCTTCCGCTTTCTCCTTGGCTCTCTGTGCCTTGGTCTTGGTGGTGCTGCCCTTGGCTGGTGTCGTTCCCTTGTTTCCGTTCACTGGTTCGCTGCTGGTCGCTCCACCGTCTAGGTTCGCAAGTTTCAGATGCTTCAGTCTTCCGTTCACTGCGTTCTCGTATCCGTCAGCGAATGCGTTTCCAAAGTCTGCGCCAGTCTGCTTAATATCATTCCATCCTTCCTTGATAAACTTGGAAAGGTCAAATATCTCCTTGAATCCCTGCTGTGCCTTGGAAAGGTCGAAAGTTACGATACCCTCCAATATATCGAGCGCACCCTTTAGGCTTCTGCCGACTTGTTTCATTGCATCGATGATAAGGTTTGCCACGCCTCTAACTACAGACCAAACTCCACGAAAAGCAGCTCCAAGTGTCTGAATAACCCCTCGCAACAGAAGGCTCTCGTTGTACCAGTCGATGAAGTAATTGATGGTATTGAACAAACCCTTCATTATCTGAACGAGAATCTTCGTGCCGAACATCTTGCCCTTCTCGATCATCTCCTCGAATCCGTGCTGGCTCATATCGAACATTGACGAAAGGTAGCTGTTCAGTTCCTTGTGCAGCTTGATGTTTTCCAACTGGGTCTCTCCCCACTCTCCAGTCTGCTTCTTCACCTCTTCGATGTCTGTTGTCATCGTGTCGAGCTGTTCTATAAGCTGAATACCAGCAGCCGCTCCCTGCTTACCGAAGACGTTTTTCAGAATATCGCCCACCTGCTGACTGTCCGCTCCAAAGTCCTTCATCTTCGAAGCCACCTGCTGGATGATGTCGAAGGTGTTCTTCGTTCCGTTGGCTAGGTCTTGCTGCACCTGCTTGCCGGAAATGCCGATAGCGTCAAGGCTTGTGGATGTTGCTGTACTCATCTCTCGTATCTTCTTGCTAGCCATCGTGATAATATCTAGACCCTTGTCGCTGAAAATGCCGCTTCTGGTCTGCTGCAATATCGCCACAAGCTGGTCTGCCGAGATACCTGCATCGTGGAAGGTAGGCGCATATTGCTGTATCTTGTTGAGCATATCGCCAGATAGGTCTGCACCGCTTGCAAATCCATCGTTGATAACCTTCATCGCTTCCTCGCCCGATAGGTGGTAGTTCGACATGAGGTTGTCAGCTGTGGCGAGAACGTCATTGAAATCCTTTCCCATGGTGTCCGCTGTAGCCATTATACTATTACGCATAGTCTCCAAGGCTTCGCCAGTGTAGCCAGTAAATTCTCGGGTTAATCGGGTTGCCTCCATCAATCCCTTGTTGTAATCAAACCACCATTTAAATGTCATACCAACGCCGACAACGCCAGCGAGTGCTGCAAAATATGGATTCATAACCAAGCCGATTGCGGTCTTACCGAACGCCTTCAGCTTGTTTGTCAGTCCATCCATATTCTGCGCCAGCTTGATGATGTTGCTAACCTCGGTATCATTGACAATATCCATACCAAAGAACTCCGTCCCCTGCAGGTCATCTGCTGCTTGCATCATCGAGTTGTAGTAATTGCCAACGTTGCGATAATATCGTTGCGTCTCCTCCTCTGCCAGTTTCAGCTTTTCCGTTATCTCGTTTATGTGCTTGGCTAGTGCTTGCCCCTTCGCTCCCTCACGCTCTGCCTTTGCCATCTCATCGTATTGCTTGGTGGCATTGGAAAGCTGGGCACGAAGCTGCTTCAAACTGCCCTCCTGCTCGTTCTCTGTGCGCACGTTGTTCTGGATTTCCTTCTGCAAGGCACGCACGTTGTACTGGTACTCCTTGATGGTTGCGTTGATGGCTTCCGTCTGCACCTTCATCTCGTTGGTCGTGATGGTCTTGTCTTTTTCCTGCTGCTGCAAGTCCTTGATGGATTGCTTTAGCTGGTCTATCTTTTCCTTGTATCTGATGATGCCATAGATTGCATCCTCGTACTTGACCTTGATGTCAAGTATCTGCTGTTTGTCTTCACTTACCATAGTTTTTTGTCTTTTAGTTGTTCAACTCTATCATTGTAACCTCGCAGTATCCGCTGTTTGTTGTCTTGATTTCGAGAACCGCAAAATACGCTCCGTACTGCGCAAGGTACACTGGCTTCGTTTCGTCAAAGTTCAGTATCTCCAAATCCGAAAGGTTGAACCGCTCCGTTATCTGGTGCGGGTTCGCCACTGTCTTTCTCAACTTTTCCAGCTTGCCGTCGAAGATACCTTGCAGGTCGATGTTGAAAGCCAATGCCGCATAGCCGGCATCGGTTTTTGTAAGGTTCACGATTCGGTCTTTGCACGCCTTGTACTTGGTGGCAGTCTGTACTGTTAACGTAGTTCTACCAAAGTAGCGTTGCGTACTCTCCCACTCGTATATCGGTATGCGGTTTCCGTCCGTGGCTGCGAAAGGCAGCGTGCAAACGTCCTGCGTATATTCCAGCGTCTTGTTGTCTATCTCCATATCCGCATCGTGCTTCTGAAAGACGGTGTCGTCTTCCTTCCACTTGTAGATGTTATGCTGGCAGTAGTCCTCTACGCTGAAATCGGTCTGCCTTGGATGGTTGCAGGCTTCGCTTGGAATGAGCTTCTTCGTCCAGTCCACCGCTTGCGCCTTGGCTTCCCATAGGCTCACGATGTCCGCAAACGCAAGTCTGCCATCGGTGAATCGCTGGCTTGGGAACGTTGATGTCAGAATGCAGATACATTTAAGAAAATCCGTCACCTTGATGTCGGGCAGGTTCTTGCCGATAGGGAAATTACCTCCGTACGGTACTTCATCGCTCTGACTGATGCTTGCAGAAATGCGTCCGTTGTACCCACGAAGCCCTCTCAAGACTCCCTTACCGTAGTGTTTGAACTCGAAGGTCACGATGTCGCCCTCTTCAAGTTGAATCTCCCCTCGCCCTGCTGCAAGGTGTATGAACCGTCCGTTTACCTTGTCCGAATCGTAGTCTGTAATATACCTTCTAGAAGAAGCGTCATCTTCGTCTATATCCTTGCCTGCGATGTATGTCTTGGTGTACTCGCTTTCCTCCTGGTCGCTCGTATGCTTTGAAACAACCTTGATTTCAACGTAGCAAGGATCATACTGATATACTCCGTTCCATTCGATAGAGCCTTCGTAAGAGTTTCCGATATGCCCATTCGGGCGTGCATTCGATGCGTCCCACGACCAGTTCATCTGAACATCGAAAATCATCGTGCAGGCAATCTTTACTTTCAGCTGGCTGTATCTGGTCGCAAGTTCCAGTCCATCGAAGACCTCCGATAGGCTCGTTGGCTGGAATCCGAGAATGCCGAGGTTCGTTGTTGCGATGAAGGTACCCTCAAAGCTGCCTACGACCGTCTGTGCATCTGCCTTCCTCGTAATTAATGGGACCGCAAGCCCCTTGATGGTTTCTTTCGCCTGGCTGCTCCATCCGAATGCAACCCCGGTCTGTACCGTGATAAGGTCTAGGATATATTGTGCCGTCACGCTTGGCTGGATTGCCCCCTTGTCGGCATAACCAAAAGAGCCACCTCCACCAAATGAACCACCTCCACCAAACGTGCCACCGCCCGAAGAAGTCTGTACTTCCCTGCTGCTGGCTTTCGCCCGGTTCTCCGTCTCGCTCTTAACTTGAATGGTCGTTCCAGTGCTGTACTCCTTGATTGCGTTGATGACAAGCCACTCTGCCGTGGCTGGTGCTTGAAGGTCTATATCGATTGGCTCACTCTCGCTGGTGTACTTCACGCTGTATGGTGCGAATCTCGATGTCTTGTATTGTGTTCCGCCCGATACGTAGTAGTTGCTTTCCGAACCTTCGCCTGCTATCCAGTAGAGCATTCCATCCCTTGATGGCTTCACGTAGATGAGCCTTCCTGCCTGCTTATACCTGGTTATGTTCACCGTGATTTCTGTTCCAGCCTTGTCTGCTGGTATGTCTTCCACTCCCCAGGCTTCCGTAAACCCGGTTGCAGGGTCGTAGCTTCCGTATTCCACCTGCCCTGCTGGTGCTTCGTCCATCAATGCAAATCGGATGCTGATTGTCGTCATAGCTGTTTTCGTGTCTCCACTGGCGCAAAGGATGCCTGCGCCTATTGTTGCTGGCAAAATCGGGTCGGGTGCTGGTATGGTAGGATTGGTTTCCGCCTCGGTTGTTCCTGCATCCGCAGCAAGGCTCACGATGTTCTTGTTGGTGTCGAGTATTGCCCAGGTTCGATAGTCTCCCTTTCCCAACACTTTGTTGATGGTCGCTCTCATTCCAGCCTCGAAAGGTATGATTGCGCAAAGGTAGGTCTCATCGGTCAACACCTCGCCCGACACGTACTTCCCGACCTCTGTTCCTGTTCTTATCTTACCGTCAACGAGTGAATATGTCGTGTTGCTGTTCCCTCCAACGTTGCGGTCATAGCCCTGCCACTCCTCGCTTGACGTCTTGACCGCTGCAGCGTCATAGGTTCCATAGAAAACTCCCTCGGAAATCGCCTTCTCGTAGGTGTAGGAGCTGTTGTTTCTGTTGAACCGCAGATACTTCGTGCAATTCAACTCGTTCAGCTTCAAATCGGACGATTGCAGCGTTGCCAATGCCTGGAACAATCCCCAATAAATCGAAATTTCGATGGTTTCCTTTACGCTCAGGACGCTTGCCCTTCCATTGCGGATAATCTCCAGCCCATTGCGGAAATAACGTGCTGTGTGGAAAATATAGGGGTATTTGCTGCTTGTGCTCGGTTTCCCTGCAAACTCCATCACAGCCATATTGTGCGCTGTCTTGGGCAGGTTGATGGTGTATGTCGTGTTTGCGGTCATTTTCGTGATGTCACGGAAAAGGTTGCTCTTGATGTCAAGCGTGATTGCCGTTTCCTCGCTCATATCCATCAAGATGCCATCGATGTAAAGTTGTTGGTCTGTCATAGTTGCTGAATCTGTGTATTGTTAATAACCAGGTTGCAGACGAAATCCTGCAACTCTGCCGTTGTCTTGGTGTACGTTCCTGCCTTGATTGTCACGCTCTGCCAGTTGTTGTCCCCGAGGTACATATCAACGACCGGGCTGCTGGCTAGGTCTTGCAGGAAATCGAACGTCTCGCTGTCCACAAGCGGTGCGCAAAGCGGTATGGTGTCCTCCCTGCTGTAACCCTGCCTTCTTCCGTTCGCTCCGAGGTAGCCGAATATCGTATCGTCAAATTCTCCGAGGTTGTTGCGAATGAAGCTGGTGTCGCTGCTTATCGCCCTGCTCTCATCGCCTTGCGTGAATAGCCAGTAACGGTAAAAGCCGTGTCGGTCAACCCACCGAAGATAAATGCCCTTCTCTGTGTCATTCCTTTCTATCCTTGCAAGGAGAGACTGCTTGCCGCCGACCGCCATCGCAAAGGTAAGGTCGAAAACGTCCGTGAACGTTCCCTGCTCTATCTTTCCATCATAGTCGTAGATATTCCAGTACCTCGCCTTGCTTGGCAGAACACTGTCATTGATGTCCACGATGCCAGCGATGCCGGGCTTGACTAACTTGTTTGGTGCTCCCTCGTAGCCGACAAGTATCTGGGAAGCCGCATTGAGATAAAAGCCAAAGGAGAATGGGAAATGCGTGAACCAAGTGAGCCTCTTGAATCCGTTCCACGTCTCGCCTGCCCTCATCGCTCCCCACACGTAGAAGGTCGTGTAGCTGAATGTAGCAAGGTCGCTCCCCTCGCTGTCCTTGACCTTCACGGAAATATTGAACGCTGCCCCGAGGTTGCTCTGCAGAATCTCCTTTGTGTAGTCAAGGTTCCCGAAGCTGATGCCATCGAAGAGTGCCTGCACATATTCCCGGTAGTCCATGATGCAGTTCTCTGCAAACGCTTCCACGCTGTACGTGTGCGCCCTGGTCTCCCTGCTGATGGTTGTCTCGATGCTCGCAACGCCCGAGCCGCTTGCCTTGATGATGCAGGGAAGGAATGCGAAGCCTACAGCGTCCGCATACTTAATCGTGATGCCGTTTTTCGTTGTCTGTCTCATACCGTCTCATTGTTTAGTTTGATACTCCCCACCGACTGGTGGATTAAGAAAATAAGTCGCTGCCCCAGCCGTTTCATCGTGTCGGGCACAACGTTGCTGTACACGTCAGCCCTGCCGCCAGTGCGGTGCAGCCTAGAACCCTTGTTGGCGATGGTGTGGGCGATTGCCCCTGCCATACTCATATCGCCACGCTCTTGCGGTGTGTACTTGTGCGGTCGCTGGGTCTTGTAGGGGATAGGTGTGCCGTGCAGTCCCTTGTCCTTCATCCACTGACGGATGATGCCACGGAAGCCGTATGGTATCTTTCCTGCCCTTCGTCCAGTCTCCAGCACACCGAATGGCTTGTGTCCCCATAGGATGGTCTCATCCTCGCTGGGCTGCTCCACCTTTAGGCTCGCTATGGTGCGCCCCGATGCGTTCTGTCCGTTGATTCTGATGTGGTTGATGATAAGCTGCCGTGCTCTCTCCACTTCCTCCCTCATTATCAGCGATGCCGCCTTGGGGTCGAATTGTATTCCTCCCTTGCTCATACCACACACCCTCCTATGCTCTGTGTCAGTTGCAGGGAGTACATCACGCCCGACACGATCGTGCTCAGCCGCTCGATGATGGTCTCGTAGTACTGCTGCCCCTCCAGCGGCACGAACTTGTGCGACTGGTTGATGGCTCGTATCATCCTTGCCCCTGCCACCTTCATTCGGTCGATGCACTCTCCGTTGTCTTCTCCTTCCGCTCCCCTCGGTACGGTGTCTAGATAAGCCAGGGCAACGTTCACGGTGTCGTAAACCCTGCCGTTGCGTATCTCTGTCGTGCCGCTTGCTGGTATGATGCACACGATTGCCGGGTAGCTCAGCTTCTCCAGCTTGGTGTCCGCTGTGTCCCAGTCCTCGAAAAGGTAGGTGTAGTCTGGTAGCGTGTCTGCTGCCAGCTGCTTCAATGTTTCTCTTATTGTTGCCATAATTATCTGGATTTACGTTTCATTTCCTCCGCCTGCAACTTCTGCAGGTTCCGCTCGTACACGCTTCTCTTGTTGTCCATCTCCATACACTTGTAGATGCGGAGCCACGGTGTCTTCAATACCTGGTCGTGGTCGCTGATACCCATCCTCACTGCATACCAGTCCAGCATACCGAACAGTCCGAAGCGCAGGGTGTCGATGCCTGCCTCCTTCTCCAATCTAGTTGGCTTCGCTGTGTCGGTGCTCTCGAAGAGCTTGTTGATGCGCTCAACCTCTGCTGTTACCCATCCGATGAGCATAACGACATCAACCGCCCTAGCCTGCTCCACTTCCTTGTGGCTCAGACCGAGGACGGTTGTCACTATCTGATACAGACTTTCCTCGCTGTCTGATAGCTGGGAAAGGTCAATCAGCTGCCCGATGGATAGCTGGTTGAGGTTGTCGGGAACTTGTTTCTCCCCGACAAAAGCTGGTCGTGGCTGCTTGCCGATTTTATAGCTTGTGTGCCTTGCCACTGCCAGCCAGTACTTGAATGTAGTGTTCTTATCCATACGCTTTATAATTTTGTCGTAGTTATTGTCTCAATACGTGCGCCCTAGCCGTTCCGTGGCTTGCTACGGATAGCTTCTTCAAGGCTACGTATCGTATTGCGTCTATGCCGTGGTTGAATGCGTCTATAGGCTGGTTCGTGGTCTCTCCATCCCTTGACTTCTTCCACTTGTATTGCTGCATATTCTCGATGATGCCGTGGCTTCGTCTGGTTATGTTGATGCGGAAACGCTTCAAGATGTCGATGCCGTTGTTGATACTGTCCGCTCCCTTGGTGCTTCCTATTATCCACAGACCTTGGTTGTGTATCTCCTGAATGCTCTTAGGCTCTGCCGAATCCGCAATGATGAGGTCTCGTTTCGTCAGTCCTTGCTCCTTGCATCGGTCTGCGATGTCTTCGTTCGTCAGTCCGGGCTGGTAGATTTCCTCGTCCACCCATAACTCTCCGTGCGCCAATATAAGGTGCTCCAGTGCTGTCGGGTCGTTGGTGAATCCGAAGTCCATACCCCTGCACCCCATCTTCCACTCCTCCCTTGGTGGCAGCTTGTCAACGATGCCCCAGTTGGTGAATATAAGCCCGGTTATCTTTCCAGTCAATCCTCTAGCGTACACTCTCCACAGTTCGGGGTCGTCAATCTCTTCAATTTTTTTGTGCTCCTGCTCAGTCAGAAATCGGTTGTTTCGGTGGTCGCTCAGTATCAAACGGCAGTCATCCCTTCCGATGATGTTGTTGTGCACCCAGAACCTTGCGCTTGGATTGTAATCGATGAACACCTGCTTTCGGGTTCGGATTGCAAGCTGCCAAAACACTTCGTAGGGCACACCGTTCGCCTCGTTCACGAACAGGTAGTCTCGCTTACCGTTCTTGGCATCCTGCGCATCCTGGTAACTCTTGAACTCGATGATTGAGCCGTTTTTCCCTCTGTAGCTGCTGTCGCTCTTGTTGTTCTTGAACCAGTCAAGAAGCTCTGCCCTTGTGTGCAGGATGGTGTCTAGGTCTCGCATGGCTCCCACCTTCAAGTTCGGGAGGTCTTGACCGCACACCGTGATAATTGCCATCGGATGCTCAAAAGAAAGCACTATAAGACGCTGCATAATGGTGTATGTCTTCCCCGAGGACGTGCCTCCTTGGTTCACGAGAAACCTTGGCTTCACGTCCGCATTCGGGGCATACAGTTCACCAATAACGTCAAATAGTGCCATTCTTACAAACAATAAAACTTAAAACAAAAATTATTCTTTATCCAATCCCTCACGCTCGATTACTTCCTGCTCGCTTGAAGCACACTCGTGCCCCGAGTTGATGTAGCGTACCTCGATGCCGCCTTGGAATCCTGCGTTCAAATCAAGTACGACCTTATCCAGTCCGAGCAGCTTGCAGATTTGCGTCTCAGCTTTTAGGATGATGTCAAGATACCTTGGGTCTCCGAGTCCTCGCTTCTCAGCATCGTACATTATCGCCTTGACGGTCTCCATCGTTACCTGCCCAGTTGCAGGATTCTCGCTTGGCAGTCCGACTTGCGTCTGTGTCTTGCCGTGGTAGTCTTCCTTGGATTTCTCCCACGCATCCCAGGCTTCACGTATCACCAGCTTCAACCTTGCCACCTCGCTGGTTATCTTTTCGTCTGTGTCGGTCAGTCTCTCTTCCCTCCACTCCTTCAATAACCGCTGAATGTCGCAGTGCGCTTGATTGTATTTCGGTCTGTCGAGCCGTTTCCTAACCTCTGCCGTGATTTCTCGCTCCGTCCATCCCTTGCGGTATAATGGTGCGATAATCTGCAAGCGGTTTTCGATGTCGATTTTCTGCGCTCGATGTTTGTTGTTATTACCTTGTGGCATACGATTCTGATTTTAAAATTTCGCTCCATTGTACTTGTACACGATGTTCCCCTCGCTGTCTCGTTCGTCAGCTGGTACCATTGCCCCTTCGAACATCTTGTATGGCGAGTGCGCTGCCTGCGGATTGTTCCAGCACCACTTCATATAGTCGGCTGCGCTCATCGTGTAATACTTCGAGTATTTCTCACGTGTTCCCAGGTTCATCGCCTTCTCCAGTCTCGCCCTCAAAAGGTTCTCTGCATCAAGCTTGATGTCGCTCCACCTCACGTATCCCTTGCGCTTGCAAATGTTCAGTGCTTCGCACATCTGCCCCCTGCTGTAGTTCCACGTTGGCGGCAATCCACAGCAACTTCCGTTGTGGCAAAGTTCCTTGAAGTGTGCGTCCGATACATAAAAGCGCATTCCCAGCTGGTCGCACAGTTCCTTCATATTCCTGAAGAACGGTTCTTTAACCTTGCGGTTAAGTCTAAGATAGCCGGATTGTACGCTGTACTTCTTGTAGAATGCGAGAATGTCGAAACCTGCCATCTTGCTGATGGTAGGCAACAAATCCCTCAGTGTCGGGCTTCTCGTCTCCAGGCAAAAGAACTCGGTGCTCAAGGCTGTAGCCCCTCTGTTGAATGCTTCCTTGATAAGGTCGAGGTACGTTGGCGTGCTCACTCCGATGATGAAGGGTCTCAGTCTCAGCGTTGCCCCTCCTGCCCCTGCATTGGCGATGCGCTCGATGGCTTCCAGTCGTGCTTGTGGACTTTCCACCCCTCGCTCTATTACTCTAGCCTTCTCTGCATCGCTGGTGATGATTGAGAACTTGAAGTTCCAGTTCTTCTGCCCTCTGATCAAGTCCATATATCGCTCATCTTTGGTGAACCACGCTCCCTTGGTCGAGAAGCAAAGCGGATAGTCTATATCCTTGAAGAAACGCAAAAGCTCCAGTGTCGTTCCGTACTTCCGTTCGAAGTTGTCGAACTGGTCGCTCATACTTCCCCACTGCATAACCTTGCGAGCCTTGATGTATGGCGCAAAGTCTCCACCGTGCTTGTCGGGGTCAATAAACATTCGCTTGATGCGCTCAACGCTCACGTCCTTAACCTCCTTGTGCAGGTATTCCTTCTTCTTACTGCCAATACCTCGCTGGTTCTGAGCAAAACAATACATACAGCCAAAGCTGCAATTATTGTAAGTATCAAAAGCCATTGGCATTGAGCAATCGGGAAACTCGTATGTTATTCTTGGCGTGTTGCAATAATGTTCTGCCATATCCTCATAAATTTATTTTATTGATGATAAAGTCTGCGATTTGGTCGGGTGTCTGCTTCGTGGTGTCTATCGCTACAACGTCACACCCCGCAGTTTGCCATTTCTTTGCCGAGTGTGCCGATTCTCGCTGTCCCCGGATAATATCCTTGCTCAACGTTCCGTTCGAACGTTCTGCGAGCCTTTTCTGGATTTCTTGCAGTGGTGCGTATAAGAAGATTACAATCTGTCTGTCCGCATTGAACATTGCGTGCGTCAAGTTCTGACCCCAGCATTTAAGTCTCATCCCTTCGCAAATGATGCAGTCGGTGCTTTCCAGTGCCTTCTTCACGATGTCCCGAAGTATGGTCGTACCGTTCAGATTGTCAACACCTCCGTACTTAACATCGTATCGCCCTGCAAATGCAACTCCATCCCTGGTGCTGCTTATTCCGTCCTTGTAGCTTTCAACGCCACCAAAGCTTTCTATCAGCTTTCGGGCAACGGTGCTCTTTCCGCTGGCGTTGGTTCCGATTATGAAAACACAAGTCTTTCTCATATTCGAGTTATTTTTATTAAATTTCGTCTCTGCCGGATTGAATTGTTCCGAGCGGATAGTTTATCCATTTCAAGCGTTTCTCCGACTTAAACGCGAAAATTCCGACTATTCGGGTTTTTCTTTGAGTTCTTCCACGTCAAAGTTGCGCTTCTCGATTGCGTCAAGTCCCAGCATATCTGCCACGGCTTTTGCGTCCTCGCTTCGATATACGATGATGATGCGCTGCTCTTCGTCCTCTTCCGGCTCGTAGGTCGTGGTTTCCTGCTGGATTTCCCAGGGGTTCAATCCCCATCGCTGCATATCGTCCACGTCAAACGCTCCCTTTAGCTTCTCTTCATCCCAGCTGCCAAAATAGACGTTATCCTTGATGATGAACTCGTCCGTCTCTTCATCGGATAGGCTGTCAGCCATAACGACCTCGACTTGCGGTTCTGCCTTCCACTCCTTCCAGTGTATGCAAAGCTGCTGCTTCTCTCCATCGGTCAGTTTCACGGCTACGGCTTCAATCGCTCCCTTGATTGCTTCGTCTTCCATCTGCTCGATGTTGAGCAGGGCACGGAAGCGCATATTACCTCCGAGAATAACTCGGTTCTCATTGCAGACGATTGGTCTCATCTGCAACATCTTCGGAAACGTCAGAATACTCTCAACGAGTTTCTGCATCTGCTGTGGCTCAATGCTGCGTGGGTTGTCTTGGTTCTCCACCAGGTCGTGCAGGTTGATGTTCTCGATTCTATTCTTCTCCATGGTCTTCCTCCTTTCCTTCTTCTTGTCTCGGTTTCAGTTCGTCAAAGTTCCATACTATGCGGTCGATATGATCAACTCCCAGCAACTTGGCAAGGAATGGCTCATCGGCTGGCTTGTAGTGAATGATTACGTTCTCACGTGGCAGAACGCCATCGCCCATTATCGTTGGCAAGTCGTCAGGAGTCAAGTCCTGCCCTTCGATTTCTGGCGGTAGTTCCCCTGCGAATGGGTCGCCCTCTTGGTCGTCCTTGTCTTTCTTCTTGCACTTGCTGGTGCTGCTTGCTTCCGCTGGTGCTGGGTTCCAGACTGGCATACCCCAGTTCTGAAGCTGTGCGCTGTCCCATCGGTTCGCCAGGTCGTTGAAGTCCCAGTTACCGAAGGATAGATTGTCTTTAATCATAAACTCCTGCTTCTGTGCTTCCGTCAAGTCTGATGCACTCACCACGGTAACTGTAGGCTGTTGCTGCCATCCCTGCCAGTACTCCATCAATGCGGATTGCTCCTCATCGGATAGACGCTGCTCTGCATCAAGCTTCATCTGAATACTTGCTTCGTCCATCGTGACAATGTGCTGCAAGGCTTTCAGTCTCATATTGCCACCCAGTGCGTGGAAGGTCTCATCCACGACTATCGGGCGAAGGGTCAGCATTCGTGGGAATACGATGATGCTCTGCACAAGCTTCTGAAAGTTCGCTTGGCTTATCTCTCTAGGGTTCGCTTCGTTCTCGCTGACCCTCGAAAGTGCGATTTCTTCTGTTTTCATTTTCTTCTTGTTTTAAGTTCGAAAAACTGCTTATTTGATAAACATTGATGCAAAGATACGACTTTTTCGCTTTAGTTGTTCGTTCTTCGTGCACTTTTAACTTTTATCAACATTCCATCCATCAAAGGCTCTGATGGTCTTCTGCAGGGTTGTCTGTGCCTTTGGCTTAACCTTGACCGGGTATCCGGCACACACCCAGGCGAGGAGTAGTGCGTCTCTCTGGTCTTGGTTCATTCTCGGGAGCTTTCCGTCTGAGCTGATGAAGTAGGCGATTTCGTCTTGTGTTATTTTTCCGTCCTTGCCTTTCCAGCACTTCTTCAGCGGCTTGATTATCTCGTAGGGGATATTGTAGTGCTCGCAGCATTCTACGATAAGGATTCCGGTCTGATGGTTCATCCCGGTTGAGCGTCCGATGGCTGCTGCCTTGACTGCCGTCATAAATCTGTTTAGCACGTGCCAGTTGCTCTTGTTAAGCCAGCCGCCTTCAATGACGACCTTAACCTTTTTGCAGCTCTCGTTCATTGCCTTGAGGTAATCTATCAAAGCTGGAAAGTTCATTTTATAGGCGAGAAACTTCTTGTCGTCAAATACTGCTCCGACACCGCTTTCCTGGTTGTCGGGGTCGATGCCGATTATAACTGTTCCTTTTTCCATTTCGTTTTCTTTTGTTTTACTTTTGATTTTCTTTTTCTGTTATTTTCTTGAAATTTTCGTTCTAAGCCGCTATCTCTGTGTCTGTGGGTAGTTGTTCGGGTTGCGGAATGCTACGTGCGTGTGTGCGCTTGTGCGCTAGCTCCCTACTATTTCTATCCTCTACCCTATAGTCCCTTCTCCTTTCATCGTCTTGCAGGCTTGAAACGGAAAAATCGAGGGAGTGCCTGGCGATTTGCAAAATAAAGAATATATCGTACCGAATGAGTTTATCCTACAAACACTCCCCCTTTGGGTTGCAGGAAGTTCCCGATGTTCCTTGTTTCGGGATTCCTGCACTACAATCTGTCTTCTGTTATTTCATTTCTTCGTGTTCCACCTCGCTTTCTTTTTAATCGGAATGAATGCCGGACGACTCTCGTCTTTCCGAGTTGCCAGATTAATAATTTAAGTGATTTCATTGAGCGCAAAGATACAGTCTCAAATGTGTTATACTTTATGTTGTTTGCCGTTTGCGGCATTCATTCGCTGGTTAAGTACTTATCTTGCTGCTTGGAGCAAGGATTGCTTCTTCTTTCTCCTTACACGCTCTGCAAGCCACTTGAAGTGCTCTGCCGCCTGCGGATCACGGAAAATGGAAGCCTGCGCTTCCAGGCTTGCCCTATCCAGCTTCTTTCTTTCGGCTTCAATTCTCCGCAGCTTCTTCTGCTTGTCGTTGTAGCCCTTGACCTTTTCGGGGTTCGCCTTTCTCCAGTCGCTCGCAAGCTCAATCAATCTCTGTCGGTTCTTGCGGTAATACTCCGAGTTGTACTGAGAGACGTTGCGCCTTTTACGCTGCCTTTTTCCGTACTCTCTGATTCTGTCGGGGTTCGCCCTTCTCCATTCCCGGTTTCTCCTCATCATCTCGTCACGGTGCAGGGCGTAGTATCTGCGTGCTCTCTCACGATTGTGCTCTCTGAGTTCCTCGTCAGTGTACTTCTTCTTTCTTCCCATTGCATTCCTTGATGTCTTGGTGTTCAACATATCGCCTGCGAGGTGGGCAGTACCTGCCGTTGATGCAGTTCCGCCCATCCTCGCAAGCCTTGCACAGTTCGCTCGCCATACTCCCTAGAATGATAGGTTCTCGGTGTCGCAGTCAGTGAAGGCAAGGTGCTCATTGCCCTCGTATGAGATGCAGGCGGCGAAGTCTGCTTGCTTTCCTCCATGTAAAGGCAATACGTTGTATCTCCACGCAAAGTCCTCTCCACGGTCACGGACAAAGAACGCTGGTATCCACTTGCATCTCCCTCCGATCCTCACCAGCACCTTGTCGAAAGGCTTGAATGGTGGCTGCTCCTTGCCCTGCTCCTTGCTCTTCTCCCAGAGGGTACAAGCCTCTTGGAACGTGATGGCTTCGCCCTCTGTTGCTTCTCGCAGTTCCTCGTGTACGCTGATACGCAGGTCGAAGGTCTGGTCGGTCACGAACTTCTCATTCTCGATTTCGTACTGGTAGCCGAATGTCAGCGTGTCATAGCTCTCGTCCTTGCCGATGAGCTTGCCGATGATTGTCAGCTCTCCGTCCTCGTCTTGTTCATTGAAAACGTAGAGTTTTCCGATTTCGAACGCTGGCTTCTCAATCTCCAGGGTCTCACGGTTCAGCTTTCCGCCCAATCGCTTCTCGATGAATCCGATGTAGGTCTTGGCTGCATCCTCGGTTTCTAGAGTGAATTCTTCTGTTATGGCGTTATCGCATTCTCTGAGGTAAGTATATCCTTTCTTGCCATTTTTGCAATAATAATACTTACCAGCAAAAATTGTGTAAGTATCATCCGTAAACTTCTCGAAGATAATATGCGCATTACCATCTTCGGTAATAAGCACGTCTCCCTTCTTCCAGGCAAACTTGCTCCAGTCTCTCATTCTATCGGATGGGAAAAGCATTACTTCGCCTCCCTCCATCCATCTGCCGTTCTTGTTGTAGGTGTACTCTCCGTTCTTGTCCGTAGTCCAGATTGCTTCCCCTGCTTCCTTGTTGGTTGCAAGATAAGCGAATCCAACATTTCCGCACATTGGCGTATATAACTTAGTGCCAACAGGCACACCCTTCAAAATCTCGTAAATATCAAAATCTTTCTGTTCCATAATCTGAATGTTTTTTATTGTTTGTTACTCTTGTTTCTTTTGTCTGTTAAAGCTTGGTGCGTCCCAGTTTCTTGTACAGTTCAATCAGCTCCATGGTATCGAGCCAGAAATCGGTGTTGCCAACGTATACGTGATGACGGTGACTGTCCGTGATGATTTCTATCTTCTTCATTTTCAACTACGTTTAAAATTGTCTGTGTCCGCATTGTAATCCTTTAGGATACATTCGAGTGCCTTGATTTCATCATCTGCCAGCCAGATGTCTCTGTCGTCAACTGACAGATGATGAAGACCACACTCACGGACAAGTATTATATTCTCAACTCTGTTCATAACCAATACGGTTTATATGATAACTATTCGAAAAGTTCCATCTGTGGATGAACGATGTCTGCCCGCTTCTTCTTTGCTGCCCAGATGAGAAGGCTGACGTTCTTGGTTCCAGCCTTCTCCGAAAGGTAGCCGATGATGTAGGTCAGTGCATCCTGAACCGCTTCTGCCTCACTGCCATAGAAGATGCTGATGGTATCATATCTGCTCGGGTAGCCGACATGGCTTTCATACCCGGTCTTTCCGTTCTGAATACTGAACCCCCATATCCATCCGAACTGCGTCTTGGCGGTCGTTACCTTCCATCCCCAGTTATCTGCACCCTCTACGGAATACTCGATTACGTGCGGATTGATGCAGAAATCCTTGATGGTGTACTTGAAGCCTTCGTGCTCTGCGACCGGCTTCTTGATGTCGTAGCCGTTATCGGTCAACCACTTGAACCAGTCGTCCGAGGTCTTGAACACAAGCCCAGCGGCACGGCATTCGTGGAAAAACAACTCATTCATTGCTCAATCTCTATAAAGTGACAATCTCCGCAAAATGCGCAAGCACAATACTCGCCCAGTTCCTCGGCATCAAGGGCACACACATTGCAGCCACTTTCATTACAAGTATCATTCTCAACTTTGAGAACCTTGCCTTCTACATTCAGAAGCGTACCTTCCTCGAAATCCTTGGCTATTTCGTTCGGTTCATTAATTACAATTACTTCTTTTCCCATAATTCTTTCGTTTTAAGCGTTTAAAATCTGTTTGCCTTATAATTTACCGCCCGAACCGAGAAAACGGCTCAGAGCGGCTTATTTTGCCCTCATTCGTTATTTTTCGGGCTTCCAGTCGATGCCCAGTCGCTGCAGAACTCCCTTCTCGTAGAATCTCGCCAGTGAATCCTTGGCTGGCTTGTTCCGTGGGTTCTTCTTCAAGTCGGCAAGGTTCTGCTGGATTACCCATCGGAACTTGTCGTCCTGGCTCTGCTGGGGTGCTGGCTGTCGGTGCTTGGCTTGCTCGTAGCGTTCCCCGATGCTCGGTCTTGCCGTTGCCGCTGGATCCTGCGCCCTGGCTTCTGCCGATTGCGGCTGCTGGCTTGCGGCTGGCTTGGTGTTGTCGTAGTTGCCCTCCAGCACCTTCGGAAAATACTTCCTTGTCATTACCCAGTCGTATGATGCCCAGGAATGCCCTGCGTTCAGATAGTCGCTAGCCATAGCCTTGTCGATGGCTAGGTAAATCTTGGAAATATCTCCCTTGCAGTCCTTGAGCCTTCCTCTGATTGCCTCCTTGCGGTTGTCCGTCATCAGCGTAAGCCTTCGCATTGCGCTGTTGGTCTTGTCGTGCTGATCGTTCCAGTAGTCCTTGATGGCTGCGTAGTCGATTTCGCCTTTCTTGGATTTCTTCTTCTCAGAACTTTTTTGCGGCTCTTCTGCAGCGCAAACGTTTTTCTCGGAAAAACTTTGCATAGAAGCTTCTTTAGAAGGTTCTAATATATCTGTTTCGTTAGAAACATCATTATCATTATCATATTCATTATCATTATCATAAGGTGAACGTTCGTGCACGTTCGTGTTATTTTCGCACGTTCGTGAACGTTCGTGCACGTTCGTGTTACCTGCTTTTTCTCTTGCCTCTCGCTTTTTTCTTTCTCTTTCAAGTGCAATCTGTCTATTTTTCTCACACTTGGCTTGATACTTGTCTTGATTGCGCTCGATATTGTCCTTGATAAAGGCGAAAGCCATACGCACGACTGGTTCGAGACTGATAATCTCCCCATCCCTTGCGTAGAGAAATATCGCTCTCGTAAGTTGTCCGAGTTGTTCATCGGTCAGTCCCTCGATAAGAGCGTAGTATGATGTGTATAAGATAAATGAATCGTTCATAATTTTATTCTGATAATGATAGTTTCTTTTCAAGCTTCCGCTTGAGCACGGTAGCCCTGCGAGTCTGGTTGACTTCCCTTGTACTGAGAAGTCGTGGCTCTGTCTTCATCTTGGCGATGTAGGCTTCCAGGTAGCCCACAATCGCCTTGATGTCTGTTGTCGATACTTGGTGCATCATAAGCTTGAAAATTTACTTGATGAGTAATCTTCGTGCTCCCTGCACCTGCTTGATGTAGGCAGCGCATTCCTCGGGATGGTCTGTCTGAAAAGCCTTGGCATCGAACTTCTCACTTGCCTTCGGTGCTTTCCACGTTGCCAGCGTCTTGCCGTTTCCGTCCACGATGCTCTCTGCGTCACCGAAGAACAGCTTCAAGTTGTCCTCGATTTCCTTCTGTCGGTTCTCCAGTGCCTTGCCCTTCTCCTTGATGTCTTTCAGCTCGATGAGCATATCCCCGACTTCGGCTGTGGCTTCAATCTCCTTTCCTGCCTTGTGCAGTGGGGACTTCAGAAGAACGTCTTGTGCGCTGTAGGCTGGTGGCTCTTGGTTGCCCACGATGTAGTCCAGCCAAAACTTGGTGATTTCATCCCTCATCCATCCGAAGAACTCGGGGTCGAAGTCGATGTCACGGTAGCCGAACTCCCTGCCTGCCGTAAGCCAAGCTAGTGCTCCGTCCTTGTATTCTCCCACTCCGAGGTTCATTTGTAACTGGCAGAACCAGTGTTTCGGAAGGTCGTCTGCATCTATCTGCATCTGCGTGGTCTTGCACTCTAGGATGCTCTTGCTCGCTTCGTTGTGCGTTGCCCCGGCTCTCCAGAATGTGCGGTCTGGGCTTACTCTCAGATATGGCGCATCGGTGTTCGTGATGGTGTAGTCGTCCGTGCTCGCCTTGATGATGTGGCAGTGGCTCTCTCGCTGGAAGAACTGCGCCACTGCATCCTCCAGCAGGTGTCCTGCAACCATCGCAAAGTTCTCAACCTTTGGTGGGTCGATGCCCTTCTTGCGTCTCCACAACTGGTATGGCGTTTCCCACGGATTCAGCCCCAGCACCGTGCCTGCCTCTGATGCACCTATTCCGTTCGAGCGGTTCTGCAACCACTCCTCTCTGTTCTTGTACTTTATAATCTGCTTCATTGTCTGAATGTTTTTATTTATCCATTAAGAATTTTCTAGCTGCCGTAAGAATAAGCGAGCGAATGAATTCATCCCTTTTCATATCTTGGAAAATTCCATCTGCGAGGACACTGCTCTTGCCGGAGTAAGCAATATGGAAATCGTAACCCTGGTTTCCTTCTTCGTCCGTATCTCCAGTTGTCTCAGCAGCTATCTGCAAAAAGTTTCTGTCTTCCTCGTTCCCCTCGACCCATACCTTGTAACCATCTGCGGTTCTATCGAAGTACTTGTCGATGGTGCTCTCTCGTCTCTGATTGTCTGTTTCGTTCTGTTTCTTCATTTGATTTACTGAATGTTTAAAAAGTTGCCACGGCTTCCCTTATTCGTGATGGGAACCCACCCCATAGGTTGAACCGTGGCGGTTCGGGCTATTAATAAAATGGCTTATTTCTTCTCTGCCTTGCCAGTCTTTCCCTGGCTGCGGCTCATTGCCTGCTGCGCCTTATTCTTGGCATCATCGGCTGCTGCCTGCGCCTGCTGTGCGATTGCTTCCTGCTGCTTCGGCTTCTTGAAGGTATCCTCTACGGTGGTCGTGCCTTCCTTGATGGCATTGTACACACCGCCCAGCTTCTGAATGTCCTCTGCCGTGACTTCCTCGGCTGATTTCCTGCCCAGGTATTCCAGCAGCATAAGGTCAGTCACTTGGTACACCTGGAAGCAGGCAACGCAGCTCTTCCACTGGCTCTGCACGCCAGTCTGCTTGATGTGCTCGAGAGCCTTCGCCTGCACCTCCTTGACTACGCTTGAAATCAATACCTGCGGCACGACCTTGCAGATTGCGTTACGCTGGGCGATTGCAACCGCAGCATTGCCGACTACCACCTGCATATCCTGCGAGAAGGTGTAGCCCTTCGAGGTCAGAATGCTGCGCTTCACTTCCAAGGAGTAGGCAACATTGCTCTCGAGGTCGTGGCAGATGCCTTGTGCCGTGATGGTCTTTCCATCGTTGGCGATGATGCGACCTGCGATGCGGAGGTTCTTCCAGCAGGCTGATATAATCTCGGTGAATCTCACGCTCGGACCCTCGATAATTGAAATCTGTCCGTCCTTGCCCTTGCGCTCCAGGTGGTAGAAGCAGTTGTATGCCACATCATCGTCCATCGCTGCCAGTGCTACCATATTCTGCTTGCACTGTGCAATGTCTCTCGGGAACTTGTGCGCTGTGGCAATCTGTCCGTCAATCTCCGAGCGGTTGATGGCTTCCAGCATTTCGCCACCGCTTACTTGAATAATCTCATTTTCCATAATTCGTTCAATTTCTAGTTCAACATAATTTTTTAATTAACTCTAGTGGAAGGCTGGGGATTCGAACCCCAGTTGACTGCCAAAACTTACCCCACCCTTGCCTGCTGCAGATGGATGCCCTTCCGTTGTAGGGCGCACGCTGTCAGTTTCCGCATATTTGCAGTAAACACTAACAACGAAAAAACATTAACCATTCTAACCAATATGAATCTTTGCGTGCGCCCTTTGCCAACCGCTGTTGGGATTGTCAAATAACTGTTATAATAATTTAAAGCTTAAACCAGTTGAGCCATAAGGCTGTCGAGCCTGCTTTCGCTGAAAGCGTCCATCGGGTCTTGGTCTGCGTGCTGGCTGTTCTCCTCCAGCCAGTCGTCCATCACGTCCTTGTAGTTGACGCAGCCCTCGATGGCTTCCTCCAGCCGCTCGCTGTCGTTATTGTTGCTCTTGTGCGTCACGACAGCAATGTTGCCCACGCTGTCGCACCATACGCAGATGCCTCCTGCCTTGGTCTTGATGTCCACCCTTGCAACCGCTGGTCGCTGTGGGTCTCGGTCTATCTCCAGCCAGATGGCTTCGTACATCTTCTTCCTGCACTCCTCGATTATCTTCCTCATTCGTTACCTCCTCTCTGATTGAATATGTAACTTTGGAAGGTCTCACGGCACGACTTCAATACCTCGTTGTCCGTTCCGTCCAGCGGTATGAGCGGTATGTTATCCAGTGCCACGCATAGGTTGCCTTGAAACTCTCTGTACTGGATTCTTCGCTCTGCCTCCAGATAGCACTTGTTGTTCAGTTCGCAGCACTTTCTGGTCTTGCGGTTCGCCTTCCAGTTAGTGATAAGCCAGCAGATGTCTTTGTACTTCACGATCATCCTGCGCATATTGATTGATAACTTGCTCATAGGGCAACCCTCCACGCTCTCTTGATTTCTGCGCCCTCGATAACCTTGCGGTTGTCGATTCTGCGGAACTTGACCTTCATCTTTCCAGCCTGCAACCATCTGCGCAGGGTGTTGCGATGGATGCCCAATGCCTTGCAGGTTTCTGTCATTGTGTATCTGCCTGCATCCGCTACCTTTGGTTCTATGTTCGTCATATTATGCCCTCCAAAAGATTAAAATTGATACTATGGCAGCAAATGCCAATGATAAGAACTCGTCACTTGTCACAAACTCGATAAACTTCTTCATACGCTCTGAATGTTTAAATGGTTCTACTTACTTGCGCACGGCTGCACGTCTCTTCTTTGGTGTAATCACTCCAGCCTTGATGAGACAGACACGCACGTTCTGCTGGGTGCAGCCTACGTGCTGCGATACTGCAAGCATTATTCTGCTGTCCGAAGTCTCGGCAGGTGCCTTTGCCCGGAAATCTGCAAACATCGCAATGATGTTCTTCTTTCGTTCGTCCTGCTGCTTCTGCAGCGGTGTTCGAAAATCATAATTGAAATTTTCTCCCATTTTCCTTTGTATTTTAAATTATTTTGTTTATCTTTGCCAAAGAGTTTTTAAACTCGTTATGTAATTCGGTTGCAAAAATACAAAAACATTTTGTAATATACAAAGATATACATAATGTTTTAATGTATTTTTAATGTTGTTTACAATTATTTAAAACATAATTATGTATGACTACAAAAGAATACAATAATACGGAAATAGCAAAGCGAGTTGAACTTCTTCGCAAAAGAAGTGGAATGTCCATCAATAAAATGGCGACAATGGCTGGTATTGACACAGGAAATCTATCTCGCTCCATAAATGGAAAAGCAAGTTTTTCCGACCGTGTAATTTACAAAATCGCCAGTGCACTGCACGTCTCGGTTGACTGGCTGGAAAAAGGTATCGAACCGATGTTCTCTCCAACGGTTGCAAGTCCATCCGAAGTTGGTGCAGGAATTATCGGCTCGAACATTGATGCTTCGAATAGTAAAGGGTTCACGCAGACTATCAGCTCAACCGATGCCTTGGCTAGGGAGTTAGAACTGCTTAGAAAGATGGTTTCAGATAAGGACGAGGAAATCAAGTTCCTTCGTGCGCAATTATCAACAAAAATAAGTGGTAGCGTATGACTGGTTTAGAGCTAAGAAGGTATGTTGAATACTCTGGGCTTACAATGAGCGATGTAGCAAGGGAATTGGATACCAGTCCACAAAATATTCGTTCAAAGATGATAAAGGAAAGAGTTAGTGCCGATTTTGTCGAAAGGGTCAAAAATGCGGTTTCAAAATGTGCTCCTCCAATACCTGGCAAAATAAAGCAAGTAATGATTGATGAAAAGATGCATTATTGCGTAACTGGTGAGGGACTGAAAAGACGTATCAAATCATACGGAATACCTCTAAATTATATAGCCGCAGCTTTGGGGACTAGCCCTCAAAATCTAAGCGGAAGGCTAGGAGCAAAAAGTGTCAAACTTGATTTTGCCCAAAAGGTTGAGGATGTAATTCAAAAGTACAAAGAGGAGATAGGGATTGACACCAACTTCCCTTTAGAGCAACCTGAGCCTTCAGAAGAACAAAAGCCTTCAACTGTACTAGAATCGGTTTTAATGGCAAAAGTTGAAAGACTCGAAAATGAAAATTCCTTTCTTCGAAAGCAAGTTGAAACGCTGCTTGCCATTGTGGGACAAAAATAATTTAGTAACTTTGCAAAAGGAAAAAGTATGGTTAGTCAAAAAACAACAAACGATAGGGAGACGGACAGAAGAAAACTCTTGGCTGGGTATCTGTACGACTGCTCGAAAATGATGTACGGAAGCGTTGCTGTCGGTGGTCTGTCTCCTCTTTTCACTGGCAAAGAACTTGCAATGGTGAATATAGCGTGTATTATCTTTGGCTTCCTTGGCGGTGCTGCAATCGCCAATGCTGCCAATTATATAATGAAATTTAAAAGTTAGAGATTATGGTAACATATTTGTTTTTTAATGTATTCGTGTTCGTGATGAGTGTTGCGTTTGTTCTCTTCTTGAAATCAAAAAGAGGTCAGAAGTGGTTGCGTGAACTTTAGTTCTCGCAGCCAGGTATAATATCAACTAAAATTCTAAGTAACGATGAAAGATGAGGATTTCATTGAGCGGAAGGAGAAGATTCTTCTTGCCGCTCTCGGTAAAAGCTGGCTATGGAAAGCCAGCAGGTTGATAATAGGCATCATCCCTCCAGTGGGTGCGTTTGTGATGCTGGTGCACTGCACCCTGCTCTCATTCGGCATTCGGGTAAAACTCACGGAGTGGATATTCGACTGCTCGCTCTTCGGCTTCATTGCCTGGATCATCGTCAGCCTAGCCTATGGCTTCTGCTGGGTGCATCGGGCGTTCTCTACCTACAGAGTGCTGATTTCGTTCTGCATCGACTTCCAGCGTTCCTTCGGGTTCGGTGTCTTGTGCCATCCGCTCCATCTGCTGATGGTCGCCCTAGGGCTGCTGCTCTTCTTCGTCTTCATCAAGAAAAAGGCTTGGAATGAGTTCTACGAAAGAAATATTAATCATCTAAACGAAAAGTAATATGAAAAAGATAATAATGCTGTTTGCGCTTGTACTTGTGTGCGTGGGTGTGCAGGCGCAAAGCAAAAATATAAAGACAATGCTCTTCTCAAAGTTGGGGTATGATGTGCAGGGAAAAGACACTGTCTATTACGTTACGCTCTTGCAGTATCATAATTCATTGTCGTTCATCGGAAGAAACTCCTTGGTCGAGAATATGCAAAAGATACTCAATACCAAATTGAAAAAGGGAGAATCGTTTCAGCTCACAAACCCTGCAAAAGATGTCGTTTCATACAAAAGTAAGACAGCATTTTGGGTTAACCGAACATTCGCAATAAGTAAGGCTACAGCTGCAAAAACGCTTCGTGCCATCGGTATAGAGGCGTACACCCAACGAGAAAAGAACGCTAGAAACGACAGTATAGATGATGCGTACAAATTTTCGTATTGATTACCTTCTCGCCTACGAGGAATATCTGCCAGTGCTCACCCCTTCCGAGGTGGATGGGCTGCTGGCTTCTCGCCCCTCGCTGGCTCAGTTGCAGGACTGGTCGCAAAGATTGAATAATCATCGGGCAAGGCTGGAAAGCGTTTTCAGTCGTGCCTACCAAAAGTTAAATGAATAATATGGAAGATAAAAAACTGATGTCCGCAGATGTTGATATAGCCGTGCGCTTCTTTGATGCCCTAGAACGCTTGAAGGCTGACGGCTGCATAGGAGGTCTCAAGACGATAACGGACCGGTACGGTCTCAACCGCTGGAACACAATATCCCTTCGAGACAAGCCTGCCGAGTGCTACGGTCGCTTCCGTCCGTCCTGGGTGCAGTTCCTCGTCCGTGATTACCACGTCAACCCATACTGGCTGCTCCTTGGTTCGGGTGACTTCTACGCATCCGGCTTCACGTCCGAAATCGTGAAAAACCTGAATAAAAACTGCACGGAAAAATAGCAGCAGTATTAAGTATCTAATTTTTAACCATTTAAAGCATACGTTATGATTTTGAGTACAACTCCAACTATAGAAGGCCACCCTATCCGTGAATATCGTGGCGTAGTGACTGGCGAGACCATCATCGGTACCAACTTTGTGAAGGATTTCTTTGCCAGTGTTCGTGATGTAATCGGCGGAAGAAGCGGTTCTTACGAAAGCACCCTCCGTCAGGCTAAGGATACTGCCCTCAGAGAGATGGCCGACCGTGCCGCATCCCTGGGCTGCAACGCCATCGTAGGCATCGACCTGGATTACGAAACCGTAGGCAACAGCGGTTCCATGCTGATGGTAACATGCAGCGGAACGGCGGTGATTATCTAATATTATCATTATATTATATCATATGATTTCATTCGAAAGTGATTACAACAATGGTATGCTGCCAGAGATTCTAGAGGCTCTTGGCAAGACAAACAGAGAGAAAACATCCGGTTATGGTTTTGATTCATACTCAGAATCTGCAAAAGAGAAAATCCGTAAAGCCGTGGACAATGAGAATGCTGAAGTGTTCTTCCTGATAGGCGGTACACAGACCAACACCACCGTTATCGACTCCGTGCTCAGGGGATGCGAAGGAGTTATCTGTGTGGAGACCGGTCATATCGAAGTACATGAATCTGGAGCAGTAGAAGCATTTGGTCATAAGGTCATTACGCTGCCAGGAGAGAACAGCAAGCTAACATCCAGCACCCTGTCTGCATATATGGATACTTTCCTTGCCGATGAAACGCATCCTCACATGGTGCAGCCAGGCATGGTTTATATCTCGATGCCGACAGAGTTCGGAATGGTCTACACCATGGAAGAGTTGACTGCACTATATACAACCTGCCAGAAATATAACCTCCGCCTCTTCATCGATGGTGCACGACTGGGATACGGTCTGGTTTCAGAGGCATGCGACTATGACTTGCCATTCCTTGCCAATCATTGTGATGTATTCTATATAGGCGGAACCAAGGTGGGTGCCATGATGGGCGAAGCTGTGGTATTTTCTGGCATGAAGGCACCAAAGTATTTCTTCACTAACATAAAGCGTCATGGAGCCTTGCTTGCCAAGGGCAGAATGCTAGGCATCCAGTTTGACACGCTGTTTACGGATAACCTCTATTTCAAGATATCGCGCCACGCCATCGCCATGGCTACCCGTATCCGCAGCATCTTCCAGAAGCATGGCATAGCTATCGCCTACGATTCTCCTACCAATCAGCAGTTTGTCGTACTTTCACCTTCCCTCTACGATGCTCTTTCCAAGAAAGTTGCATTCGAAATATGGGAAAGAAAGAGCGATACCGAAATCATCTGCCGATTTGTAACGAGTTGGGCAACAAAAGAGGAAGAACTCGAAGAATTGGAACATATTCTTCAGACTCTATAGCCGGAGAGATGTATCTTTCCATTAGCGTATTTTGAGAAGAAACGTATATATACAAAAACGACCCGCACATTTGAGCATCGTTGAGAGGCTTGGTGGGGGACTGACGGTGCAAAAATACGAATAATCTTTGATTATACAAACTTTTTAGAAAGAAAATAGAAAAAGCAAAGTGGATTTCTTTGCTTTTTCTATTTTAAATCAAATATCTTCTATCTCACCAGATATTTCGCAACCAAATCTCTGAGCATCGTCTCCGGAAGATTCGATAATCCCGTCTCTTGAATCGTAGCATATTCGGGCTTGTTCTTTCCGATAATAAACTTACAGTCTCGCCCATCTATGCTTGCATACAAATGGAAGTTTCCTTTGTAGGCCTGCTCTATGCGAACATCAGTACAACTTTTGCCATCTATCTCAAAAGAAGAAGAACTGTTGTCTTTATCCTCCAACCCCCATGATACGAGATGAGCATTTATCGCTGACTCTATGGAACTGATCCATCTGTCTTGAACGGCATACCGCTTGGCTATATCACGGAATTGCCGCAGAGAATCAGCTACTTCCCTGATGATTGCATCAGCACGCCGAATGCCATTGTCCTTGGCAAACTGAATGGCATCATCGTAAGAAATATGATGCAGCTTAGACCTTACATACATACAATGACCCGTATTGGGTAAATAGCCTCCTGTATCTATAATATAAGTAAGGTCATAGGCTGGCGACAAACGCCAAAGACCCGCCTCGTCCATCACAAAAGAGAAATTCTTTGTATGGTCATCCGTATTGTTGGAAAGTACATTGAACACAAGTCTTCGAAATACTTCCTGGCAATCAGTCTCCGGCAAATGTAATTTTCTGCAGACTGCCACAAGTCCTTCATAGCTATCGGTTTCCGGAGAAATCGCAGCAAGGGTCTGTGTATGCAACTTCCTCTCACCATCACGGTCGAAACGCTTCGTTATAAAATTCCTGTTTCCATCAATCTCATATAGTCTGGATGGCATCATATCTATTCCCGACTTGATGGCCATCTCGTAATAGGTCATCTCTATCTCGGCAGAACTATATTTCGTATCGCCAAATTTCAATATATAGTAATCATAATCCTGCATCCCAGCCACTTGACCGCTTCGTATCTCCCCCGTAGCTTTATTGATGGCAATGATAGCCTTAGGTTGGCGTCCACCAGCCGATGTTCCCACCGTAAGCAAGGACTGCATCGTGATAGATTCCTCTGGCATAATGTGGGCATTTTCACGCTCGATGAAAATGCGCTCTGCCAAATCTGCCAACGACTTGACATCTATCATTTCTGCCTTATCCGTCTTTGCCACCTCTGGTAAGAATTCCAATGCACCCATACCTCGCTTACCGATAAAGGATAGTTTATCCAACGGAGTTATATCAGCATTAGGAATATGATTTTGAATTCGCCAAAGCTCGAAAAGCTGATTACCCCAGGCATCCGGCAACGAATCAGCCAAAAAAGCAGGAAGTTTTTGGTACATTTTGGCATCCTCTCCCCACACGGGTGTCATTGCACGAATACCACGCACAGGGGCTTGAAGAGGAGAAACATCAATTCCCTTCTTCAAAAACTCTGGATTATATGTAAAGTACGATAGCCTACGGTGTTCGTCCCATGCCAAGCGACCGATTTCCTCGTCCCAAAGTATTACTCTTAACGTATTTACCATAACCAGTTATTATTTAGTATGACGTATTCTCTGTGCCTTCTTCTCATCCTTTCTCATCAAATAAGGTGATGGAGGAAGTTCTGGAAGCACATCATTTATAGCATCAATCTGCCCCACCACCTTCAGCAAGAGAAGAAAAGTGGCAAGCGAAAGATTGCCCGCTGTTCCATTCTCAAACTTGTGGATGGTGGTCAAACCAAGCCCCGTAAGCTTGGCTACCTCTTTCTGGGTGAGATTGCATCTCATTCTATATTCCTTGAATCTCACTCCCAGCAAGCGTACCAACTCTGGAGTAGAATATTCATATAAATCTGCCATAATCTTTCATTTATTTATCTATCATTATAATGATATTTATCCATTATATCAGCCGTTATCTTCAATATACTGATATTTACGGATGCAAATATAACAAAAAGAAATGAGACTGACAAACTTTCAAGAGTTTTTTTCTAACTTTCTGTATTTTTCATGAAAATGATGTGAGGAGCCGCTTACAAATGACGCAGATTCACCCATTCTTTATCCTCGCACATAAATGTTTTTTCTTGAAAAAAGTCTCAAAGTATCATTGTTTGCAGATAAATTACTGATACATAACGATTTGCAAAATGACACTTCCAAATATATTTACAAAGAAGCATCATAGAAGTATCATAATTTCGATAGAAGTATCATCAAATCACCATAAAGCATTGTACAAAAACACAAAATTGTAGTCAACTACATATAGAAAAAATACGAATTCGCTTACTCAAAATAGTGCCCAAAAGTCACCCCACAAAATGGGCACTCGATGCCCACAGTACGGGCAATAAGTGCCCATCACTTGTTCTGTCGATGCCCATCACATGGTCTCTGAGTGCCCGTGTGACGGGCACTCAGAGACCAGCCAATGTGCTTATTCCTAACTACAATTGTCAGTCTTCCAACTTATTCCTGGTTAATATTGACATACTAAATAAACTAGAAAAGTAGACACTATCAGTTTTAAAAACTGAAATAGTAGACATTATCAATTCTATAGAACTGAAATAGTAGACATTTCTTGGTTTTTGCTCCTATTTTTCTAGACATAAATCCTCAAAAAAGGCTTTCTTGTAAGCGACTTACCTGAATTTTATGATACTTCTATTGAATTTATGATACTACTATGATACTTCTTTGTAAAATAAACAGAAAAGCCTCATTTTCATAAGCCATTATATATCAATCATATACATCGGTTTTAGCCACAAATAATGAGACTTTGAGACTTTTTTCGAGAAAAACTTTTATGTGCACGAAAGAAAAGGAAAGAAAGAAAACGGTGATGATATAAAGAAAAAAAAACAGCAATGGCTACTACTCCATTGCTGTTTTTTATATTATTGCACAATCTTGAAGCGGATACGCAAAGAATGCGCATGCTCATCCCAATTGGTACCAAGCAATACAAACTTGCCAATCTGAGCTGTTGAGCGGACATGCTTGCCAATACATGGACAAACATCATAATCGCCGATACGAACCAGACGCAAGGTTTCACTAGCATCATCAGGCAAACGATCGAGTTTCACCTCTGCTGGAATGTGGTCGCGATCCACAAACTCGTAAGTCACAGGCATATCAAGCTCTATCAGGCGATTCATCTCCGTCTCAATCTCCTTCTCCTCCTGGCGGGTAGGCTTGTGATCGACTACGAAGGTCATCTTACTCTTCTTGCGCTCAATATGTGCATTGCGGCTGCGCTCACAGCCAAACAGGCGAACCATCAACTGATTGAGCAGATGCTCAGCCGTATGAGCAGGAGGGAATTCCTCCTTATGATGCTCATTCAATATGATATCACTTTCCTCCATCTTGACATTGAATTTATAGATTCTTACTCCGTTAGCATCCATTAATATCGGGAATACTCCACCCCTCTTCAACTCTACCTTCTTCTTGCCTCCCGAGAACAATTCAGTTACCAGAACCTCCTCTTCCGTAATCTGGAAGAAATCGAAAGCATGACCGGGGATGCATACCTGCAGCTGGCGAGCCTCCTGGGCAAAGTTGAGCACGATGAGCATCACCTCATTATCCTTCTTGCGAAGGAAGGCAAAATTGGTACGTGGATCAAAGCCCTCTGAACCCGGATTCACATACATCAGGTCGAAGGTATCACCTTCGCGAAGCGCCTTCTCCTCATTGGCAAGACGGAGAAGCTGGCGATAGGTAGCAGCCAGATATTTCTGCTCTGCAGTATATGCTTCCTCCTCACCTTCCTGATAAGCATGGGTCAGGGTCTCCGGACTCCAGTAGTCGAATATCGTAGTACGGCCATCTCTGCCGCTGAATCCTTCCTTGTCCATACCCTTCTCGCCAAACTCCTGTCCGCTGTAGAGCATGAAAGGATTCTTCTGGAAGAAGAGACTCATGGCTGCTGCAGGAATCGCCTTCATGGCGCTGCCGCAGAAGAAGTCGCTGGCTATGCGCTGCTCATCATGGTTCTCCAGGAAGTAGAGCATGTGATCGCGGATGTCATCCACCACCTGCCACTCGTGAGTGATACTGGCTGCCGGACGCTCACCACGAATCACACCGCGAAGACAATCATACATGCCCACCTTATCGTAGAGATAATCGAATCCCGCCTTCACATAGTTGCGATACTGGTTAGGATCATACACCTCACCGATAACAATGATATGAGGAAACTTGGACTTCAGAATCGCCGTAGCGTATGACCAGAATGCCGTAGGCACCATCTCTGCCATGTCGCAGCGGAATCCATCTACACCCTTGCTTGCCCAGTAGAGCAGGATATCCGTCATCTTACCCCAGGTGCTTGGCACCGGCTCGTAGTGATAGCTTCTGCCACCTGCATCACAGTAATCCACACCATAGTTGAGCTTCACGGTCTCATACCAGTCGTTGCAACCCGGGCGGTTGTCGAAACGGTCATTTCCCGTAGCTCTTGCCGGACTCTCCTCGTATGGCTCATAGATTTTGGCATCCTTGGCATTATAAGCCTTGAACTCCGGTTTAGAGTAGCGAACTTCATTCAGGTCGAGATCGCCCCATGTATAATAGAAATTATTCTTCGTAGAGAAGTGCATATTGGTATCATCATCTTCTCCCAGATCCCGCACACCTGCCGGTTTGCAGATGGAATGATACTCACGAGCCACATGGTTCGGCACAAAGTCCATGATGACCTTCATACCAGCCTTGTGCGTACGCTCGATAAGAGTCTCCCACTCCTTCATTCTCAGGCTGACATTCACGGCCAAATCAGGGTCAATGTCATAATAGTCGGTAATGGCGTATGGCGATCCAGCCTTGCCCTTTACCACCTCAGCATGCTGAGTAGGAATACCATAAGATGAGTAGTTTGTCTGTGTAGCGTGACGGATCACACCTGTGAACCAGATATGAGTGAAACCCATGTCATGAATACGGGCCAACACCTCATCACTAAAGTTATTAAGCTTTCCGCAACCGTTTTCTTCAATACTGCCATTCTCCTTACGAGTGGTATTCCTGTTACCAAACAATCGGGGGAGAACCTGGTAAATAACTATTTTTTCCTTCATTTAGCGGTCGTTACTTAAATGATAAAACGTTTTATCCTCCCGGCAACGCCTTTGCCGGAAAGATAAAACGCATGATTATTCTGATAGATGATTATGCAATACCGTGATTACCTACAGTCTTGTCGATGCGGCCAATCATACCCTGCAAAGCCTTGCCAGGACCACACTCTGTGAAATCGTCAGCACCATCAGCAATCATAGCCTGAACAGAAGCTGTCCAGCGTACTGAACTTGTGAGCTGAGCAATGAGGTTCTGCTGAATCTCAGCTGGATCTGTATGAGGCTTGCCATCTACATTCTGATAAACAGGGCACTTAGGAGCTGAGAAAGCAGTCTTCTCGATAGCTGCCTGAAGTTCGTCCTTTGCTGGCTGCATCAATGGAGAGTGGAAAGCACCACCTACCTTCAATGGCAGGGCACGCTTGGCACCGGCAGCCTTCAACTGCTCGCAGGCAGCATTGATAGCATCAACATTACCAGAGATAACGAGCTGACCAGGGCAGTTGTAGTTGGCAGCAACTACAACGTTGCCCTCTGTGCTAACCTGAGCGCAGATTTCCTCAACCTTCTCATCAAGCAAACCGATGATGGCAGCCATAGTTCCAGGATTAGCCTCGCAGGCCTTCTGCATAGCGTTGGCACGTGCAGCCACCAGCTTCAAACCATCCTCGAAGGCCATAGCACCTGCAGCTACCAAGGCTGAGAACTCACCGAGAGAGTGACCAGCTACCATAGCAGGCTGGAACTCATCGCCCAGGCAAAGAGCAGAGATAACAGAGTGGAGGAATACAGCAGGCTGGGTAACCTTGGTTTCCTTCAACTGCTCGTCTGTACCAGCGAACATGATATCAGTAATCTTAAAGCCGAGAATTTCATCAGCCTTATCGAAAAGTTCTTTTGCCAATGCGTTGTTGTCGTAGAGGTCCTTACCCATACCTACGAACTGAGAACCCTGACCAGGGAAAACAAATGCTTTCATTTTTATCTATTTTAAAAATTTATTATTAATTATTTCTTCTTTATAAGCGAATTCCATGAATTCGGCTGCAAAGATACAATATTTTTCTGAGAATCGGGAGAGAATAAGCTAAAATAAAGTTATATATGTACTAAATTACCACTCTATTATACGATTTTACCCTGATATCGGAATACAGAAACAAAAAATCCCTAATGCCTTTCGGCAAAAGGGATCTTTATATTAATTTGCTTTACAGTGCGAAAATTTTCGTACTTGTGTCGATTTGAGATTATTTTTTTGAGGATTACTCAGCTGCTGGAGCCTCTTCCTCAGCTACAGCCTCAGCTGCAACCTCCTCAGCAGCAGGAGCTGCAACAGGAGCGTTCTCAGCAACAACGTTAACTGGAACCTTAACCTCAACCTCCTTGTGATAGTGTACAGTAGCCTCGTACTCGCCTACCTTCTTAGCATCCTTCATAGTGATGATCTTGCGATCAACCTCGATGCCCTTCTTAGCGAGCTCCTCAGCAACAGTTGCAGCATTAACTGAACCGTAGAGCTGACCAGTAGCACTAACCTTAGCAGCGATAGTAAGAACGATGCCATTGAGAGCCTCGCCCTTCTTAACAGCCTCAGCCTTGATAGCCTCAAGCTTGTGAGCCTGCTGCTTCAAATCCTCAGCCAACTGCTTCTTAGCAGATGGAGAAGCGATAACAGCCTTACCTGTAGGGATAAGGAAGTTACGACCATAACCACTCTTTACATTTACGATATCGTTCTTGTATCCAAGACCGATAATATCTTGCTTCAAAATAATTTCCATTCTTCTTCTCCTCCTTAAATTACTTCATCAAATCGGTTACGTAAGGAAGCAAAGCGATCTGGCGAGCACGCTTAACAGCCTGTGCCACGCGGCGCTGATACTTCAAAGATGTACCTGTGATACGACGTGGAAGGATCTTACCCTGCTCGTTCAAGAACTTCTTCAAGAACTCTGGGTCCTTATAGTCGATGTACTTAATACCGCTCTTCTTGAAACGGCAATACTTCTTCTTCTTTGTGTCGATAGAAGGAGCGGTCAAATAACGGATTTCTGATTTCTGATCTGCCATGATTAAGCCTCCTCTTTTTTACCAAGCTTTGCACGACGCTTCTCTGCGTAAGCGGCAGCATACTTGTCAAGTTTAACAGTCATGTAACGAATTACTTTCTCGTCGCGGCGATAAGCTGTTTCGAGCTTAGCGATAACAGTTGGCTCAGCCTTGAACTCAACCAAGCTGTAGAAGCCTGATGTCTTCTTCTCGATGTTGTAAGCCAACTTCTTCAAACCCCAAGCCTCTTTGTTCAGAATCTCAGCACCATTATCGGTGAGTACCTTCTCGAACTTAGCGACCGTTTCCTTCATCTGTTCATCAGACAAAACGGGAGTCAAAATGAAAACGGTTTCGTATTGATTCATACTACTTTTGTAAATAATTAAAAAATTAATATTAAAATTCTCTTGCAAAACATAGAAATGTGTGCGTAAACACACACCATTTCACGAATTGCGGTGCAAAATTACAACTTTTTCTTGAATTAACCAAATATTTTTTGTACTTTTGCAGAAAATAATTGTTAATTGCAAGAAAATATGGATAAAAGACTCAAAAAATCGCTCCATACCCTCCCTTCCATGGGTATGACCTTCATCGTTTTGGGCGTTCTGCTGCTTGCGGCAAGCTTCGCCTTTGCCATCAAGAACAACATCATGCTGTTTGCAGGTCTGTTCTTCATTCTGGCTGGCATTGCCGGATTTGTCTATTCGCTGAAGAAGGGATAAGAAACGGAACCTGGACATGATGTTTCAGATAAGACGATTCAGAAATGAAAGAAAAAGGGATAGGTTTTCTGCAAACTTATCCCTTTTCTCTTTTTCCATAGATAGCTTTCTACTGCTTTATACAGTTTACTGCTTTTCTGTCAATCCATATTCCTAATCCATATCCGGAACGATGAGCTTGTAGCCCTTACCATGGATATTGATAATCTCAATCTGCGGATCTTCCTTCAGATGCTTGCGGAGTTTGGTGATATACACATCCATAGAGCGCGCATTGAAGTAGTTGTCGTCAATCCAGATGGTCTTCAATGCGAAATCACGCTGAAGAATCTCGTTGGCATGAGCACAGAGAAGAGCAAGAAGCTCATTCTCCTTGGTTGTCAGCTTGGTCTGCTCATCACCGATGGTAAGCAGCTGCTTCTGTGTATCGAAGGTAAACTTACCGATGTGGTACATGGTAGATTCCTTGGTCTTCTTGCCACGTACACGGCGAAGGATAGCCTCTACACGGAACACCAGCTCCTCCATAGAGAAAGGCTTGGTGATATAATCGTCAGCACCTATCTTGAAGCCTTCCAGAATATCCTCCTTCAAAGTCTTGGCAGTAAGGAATACGATTGGCAGATCTGCCGTCTGCTGGCGAATCTCCTGAGCCAGGGTAAAGCCATCCTTCTTAGGCATCATCACATCGAGTACGGCAATATCATACTTGTTCTTGGTGAACTCCTTGAAGCCTGCCTCACCGTCAGGGCACAATGTTGTAGCAAAGCCCTTGGTCTGCAGATACTCACGAAGCAACATACCCAAATTCTCATCATCCTCGCAAAGCAGGATTTTTACTGTCTCTTCCATATTCTTATTATTTTTACTTGTTAATATTCTATTTATCATTGTCTTTTAATCATGTATCACCGGCAGCTTGATGGTAAAGGTAGTACCCTTGCCCAATTCGCTGTCAACCTTGATTTCTCCACCATGCAATTCCACGATTTTCCTCACATAGGCGAGACCGAGTCCGAAGCCCTTCACATCATGCACATTGCCCGTATGTACGCGGTAGAACTTGTCGAAGATCTTCTTCAGGTTCTCCTTCTTCATACCCAAACCCGTATCATTGATAGAGAGATACAGATGATGCTCATCATTCCATGTCTTCATCGTGACAAACAGAGGCTCTTCGGGTTTACGATACTTCACGGCATTGTCCATCAGATTGAAAATCACATTCTGGAAATGCACCTCATCCACATAGAGCGTAGAGTCTATCGCCTCGATATCCACGTAAATCTTTCCTCCCGTATGCTCTACGCGGAGGGCGAAAGAGTGAGCCGCATTCTCAACGATTTCATTCAGATCGAGTTCCTTCTTCTTGAACACCGCCTTCTTGCGGTCAAACATACTCATCTGCAATACCTTTTCTACCAGAAAGCGGAGTCGCTTCGATTCATCATCTATCACACCACCCAGATGCTTCTGCATCTGCTCGCTCTTGGAAACCGATGGGTCGTTGAGCATCTGTGCCGCCAGACTGATGCTGGCAATAGGCGTCTTCAACTCATGGGTCATATTGTTGATGAAGTCATTCTTGATCTCCGTATATCGCTTCTGCCGGAAGATGACCACGATGGTGAAGATAAAGGTAATGAGCAATACCAGCGTAAAGATGACACTAGGAATCATGAAGCGCACACTGGAGAAGATGTAGCTGTTCATATCTGGGAAATGAACCTTTACAACTCCCATCTTCGACTGCGGGTCGTTGCGGAAGAGTACCTGAGAATAGCTGTATTCCTCACCCTCGTCGGTATAATCCGGGCAACGGTACACCTCCCTGCCATCCTGGGTTGTTACCGTAAAGTGATAAGGGATATTGATTCCATTGTTCATCATCTCTGCCTTGAGATCCTGATCCAACTGCTTGAAGTTGATTCGTTCCTTCAATGGTTTATCGGATGCCGAGTAGAGAATGGAATAAACCACTTCGTCGAGCAACGCTTTCTGATACACATAGCGATTCTTCACAATCTCCTGCAAGGACTTCTGAGTCTCATTAAGCGAGTTCTTGTCGCTGCGCAGAATCATCGCCTTCGGCTTGTTGGCAGGATTGGTTGCAATGGTCTTCAACTCGAAGGATGAATAGACCGTACCATCCTTACCTACCACAGAATACTGATGAGAGTGCTGGATGGTTCCATCCAGCTGACCGCTGCGGGTTCCCACAGAATCCTTCTTACTAGCCTTGCGTTCAGTCTCATTGACATCCTTTTCAAGATAGCGCAAAGTTTCATTCAGCTCCAAGTTTCTTGAAGCTTGATATAGGGCTCTGTTGACCGACTCGTCAAACTGTTCCTTCTTCATGTTCACCATTTCCTGGATGTAACTGAGCTGCAGGAATAGCAGCGCAAGGAACGAAAAGCCCATAATAACGGCTATGGTCCAAATCGTTTTCTTTTTCATAGGGGCAAAGATAGGAAATTTCTTAATTGGTTAACACAAAACAGTTAATTATTTCACTTCAATTTGCTCAAATTAACAAAAACAAACGGTTATAATTGCATATATAAAAATAAAAGAGAGAGCCGACATATCACATGCAGGCTCCCCATTGGTCATATCAACATAAAATTTTAATTTATATAAGAGAGATAATTCGAAGTTATATTTCAAACAACATTTTTATCATAAAGATGAAATATCTTTTCTACTCTATTCAGCCTCCTTAGCCAGTTCAGCCTCATGATCGGCAATCAGCTTGCTCTGGATATCGGTAGGAACCAACTCGTAGCTGGCAAACTTGGTGGTGAACGAAGCACGACCACCGGTAAGCGAGCTGAGGGAGATAGAATAGTTGGCAAGCTCCTTGAGTGGAATCTTGGCACTCAACTTCTGGTAACCTGCCTCAGAATCCATACCCATGATAAGGGCACGGCGTCCCTGAAGATCACTCATCACATCACCCATATAGTCGGCTGGCACGTAAACCTCCAAATCATAGATAGGCTCCAGAATCTTTGGACCTGCCTGCTTGAAGGCATCGCTGAAAGCACGACGGGCAGCCAGCATGAATGACAACTCATTGCTATCTACCGGGTGCATCTTGCCATCATATACGATAACTCGGACATCACGGGCGTAAGAACCTGTAAGAGGTCCATGCTCCATACAATCCATGATACCCTTCAGGATAGCCGGCATGAAACGGGCATCGATAGCTCCACCAACCACAGAGTTGAGGAATACCAACTTGCCACCCCACTCCAGGGAAACTTCTTCACGGCTCTTGATGTTCATCTTGAACTCCTGACCGTTGAAGGTGAATGATGTCGAATCTGGCATACCCTCTGCGTATGGCTCAACGATGAGGTGAACCTCACCAAACTGACCAGCACCACCACTCTGCTTCTTATGACGATAGTCGGCACGAGCCTTCTTGGTAATGGTCTCACGATATGGGATGCGAGGCTCCTCGAAGACTACATTGAGCTTTTCGTTGTTCTCCAGACGCCACTTCAATGTACGGAGGTGGAACTCACCCTGACCGCGTACGATCACCTGGCGCAACTCCTTGCTCTGATCCACAACCCATGTTGGGTCTTCCTGACGCATCTTGAGAAGAGCAGCCATCAGCTTCTCTGTATCCTGGGCATTGACAGCCTTGATGGCACGAGAGTACTTAGGATTAGGATACTTGATGAAATCGAAGCGCCACTCAGCACCCTTTCCATTCAAGGTATTGCCCGTCTTCACGTCCTTCATCTTCACGGTACAACCGATATCACCGGCATTCAACTGATCTACAGGCACACGGTTAGCACCCGCACAGGCATAAATCTGTCCGATACGCTCCTTGGAACCACGGTCAGAATTGGTCAGGTCGTCACCACTCTTGATAGAACCACTCATCACCTTGAAGTAACTTACCTCACCGATATGTGGTTCCAAGCCTGTCTTGAAGAAGTAAACACTCTCAGGACCATTGGTATCAGGAGTAATTTCCTCACCACGGGTATTATGCACCTTAGGCATCTCGCTTACGAAAGGAACAACGTTGCCCAAGAACTCCATCAGGCGATGAACGCCCATAGACTTGCCTGCGCAAACGCAGAATACAGGGAAGATGCTGCGAGTTACCAATCCCTTGCGGATACCCTCACGAAGTTCATCCTCTGTCAAGCTTTCACTCTCGAAGAATTTCTCCATCAAGCCTTCGTCGTTTTCGGCAGCAGCCTCAACGAGTGCAGTATGAAGTTCCATCGCCTTGTCCATTTCCTCCTCAGGAATATCCTCGATGATAGGAGCACCGCCTTCTGGTTTCCAGGAATATTTTTTCATCAATAACACGTCAATGAGAGCATTGAAGCCAGGACCTGTCTCGATAGGATATTGTATCTGCACACACTTGGAACCATAAATGTCCTTCATGGTGGCAATGAGGTTGTCGAAATCGCACTTGTCTGAGTCAAGCTGGTTTACGAGGAAAATAACAGGCTTGTTCAACTTCTCTGTATAACGGAAGTTGTTCTGGGTGCCTACCTCTGGACCATACTGACCATTGATAAGGATGACTGCCTGATCGGTAACATTGAGTGATGTAATGGCACCACCTACGAAATCATCGCTACCAGGGCAATCTATAATGTTAAGCTTCTTATTGTTCCACTCCACATGAAAAACGGTAGGGAACACTGAGTAGCCATACTCCAACTCTACTGGGAAGTAGTCGCTCACCGTATTCTTCGCTTCTACAGAGCCTCTACGCTTGATAACGCCTGCTTCAAATAACATACTCTCGGCAAGTGTAGTCTTGCCGCTACCCGCACTGCCCAGCAATGCAATGTTTTTAATCTCATTAGTCTGATATACTCTCATGACGCTTATAGATTTTTAAGGGTTATACTTAAAATTGCTAGTTATTCGACAGTCCAATCATACGATTTTTCTGTTTCGTGCTACTAAATTACACATTTTTCGGCAATCCTGCAAATTTTTTCACAAAAAACTTGCTCTAAATTAAATTATATTAGTAATTTTGCATCTTGTTAAGACATATTTCTAGGCTTATACCTTATTATATATAGAAAAAGATAAGACTAAAGCCAGAAATGCCGATTAGGAATTCAGACTTAAAAAAACATGGCAGGACTATACATACATATCCCATTCTGTGAGAGCCGCTGCATCTACTGCGGTTTCTACAGCACCACATCCCTCAGCATGCGGGATGATTACGTTGATGCTCTGTGCAAGGAAATGAAGATGCGCCCCTTCAAAACGGCAACTGATTACGATTACTGTTTAAGAACCATCTACCTGGGGGGTGGAACTCCCAGCCAGCTTACCCACGATCAGCTCATCCGCCTTTTCGAAGGTATCAAGGAGGCTTATTTTCCTCCAGATCATCCGGAAGAAGAATTCTCAAAAATGGAAATTACGATGGAATGCAACCCCGATGATGTCTCAGAAGAATTCTGCAAGACTCTCCTGCAGCTGCCCGTAAACAGGGTAAGCATGGGAGCACAGATTTTTTCAGACCATCGCCTGGGCTTCCTTCACCGCCGCCACAAGGCTGCAGATGTCAAGGCTGCCATCAAAAGGTTGCGTGGCATCGACATCCATAACATCAGCATCGACCTGATGTTCGGATTTCCTGGCGAAACTCAGGAAGACTGGAAAAAAGACATTGATGAAGCCATCAAACTGGGGGTAGAACACATCTCTGCCTACAGCTTGATGTACGAAGAAGGAACAACTCTCTACAGAATGCTGGAACAGGGAAAGATAGAGGAAATCGATGAGGAAACCAGCCGACAGATGTATGAGCTACTCATCACCCAACTCGTCTCTGCCGGATACGAGCACTACGAAATAAGCAACTTTGCCAAGCCAGGCTACCGATCACGCCACAACAGCAGCTATTGGCATGAAGTGCCCTATATCGGAATAGGTGCAGCCGCCCACTCCTACAGACGAGAGACTAAAAGAGGTGAAGAAAACAAGATTGAAGCCACCAGAAGCTGGAATGTGGACAATATCAGGGAATACATCGCTTCCATCCAAAAGGGAGAATTGCCTAGTGAAACCGAATCCCTGGATCTTTCTACAAGATACAATGACCTTATCACCACGGCATTACGGACAAGCGATGGTATTGATATAGAAAAGATGGAAAAGGAGTTTGGTGACCAATTAGCTTCACAGATGATGCAGGAAGCTGAGAAGCATATTCATAGAGGACTCATGAAGATAAGCAACGGGAAGCTATCACTTACCCATGAAGGTCTCTATATATCAGATGACATCATGAGCGACTTTATGATCGTATAAAATACATCATCACATAAAAAATGGAGCCTTAATTCCAAGGCTCCATTTTATCCAGACCATATTTCTTATATCTTTCGTAGTAATACTGTTTAATTTGATCAATTGCCTGAATGGTTGACTTCTTTTTCTGAAAAAAAGGCTTTACCATCTGCAAAAGAACAAACAGTACCACCACTATCAATAAAATAATGGCCCAAGACAGCACCTCACTCTTCAGATTGACATGAGGCTGAATGAGAATACCTGCAGCCACGGGAAGGATATAACACACCCAATCCATAGGCGTATCTAATTTCGTTGATTCCAGGTATTCCTGCCGCAGGTTGCCAGGAGCATTCAAAAGCATTCTCTTGCTGTGTGCGCTCCAATACTCTTCAAATTCTTTTTCCATTAACTTTTATTACTCCTCTTATTTAGGTACCAATCTAATAGGCAATCTACAGACATCACCTATTCTCTTATACTTTTATTTATTATAACAATTTACTATTGTAGTCTTGCATTTCATGCAATTCTTCGACAAAGATACTACATTTATCTGTAATCCGCAAATATTTATCTCCAAACATCAGTTTCTTAACTATATTTCACTAAAATATTTTTTTTAAGCGGTTTTTAAAACAAGATACGCTATTTAGTATCGAAAAAAAGACTACAGCCAAAAAGAAAAGCATATCCCCCTGTACACACCAAATAAAAGGGCAATACTCATAGAAGCATTGCCCTTTTTAAATACTTGTATTTATTATTTGATGTATTTTTTATCTCTCACCCAATGGAGTATAATCCAACTCACCCAGAATATTCTTGTAAGCAGGACGAATAATGCGGCGACCCTCGAAGTTGAGTTCTTCGATGCGATGGGCAGTCCAACCCACGATACGGGCCATAGCAAAGATAGGAGTATAAATCTCCTGAGGAAGACCAATCATCTCATAGATGAAACCGCTATAGAAATCGAGGTTAGCACAGGCAGGCTTGCTGCCGCCACGATGTTCCTGCAGGCACTTGATACCCTCCTGCTCGATAAGCTTCAGGAAGTTGTACTCATCCTCCCTACCCTTCTCCTTGGCAAGCTCGCCAGCCAGTCGCTTCAACTCTACGGCACGAGGATCGCTCAAGGTATAAACCGCATGGCCGATACCATAGATAAGACCCGTCTTATCATAAGCCTCCTTGTTGAGCATGCGCTTCAGGTAGATATCGAGTTCGTTGACATTGGTCCAATCCTTGATAGCCTCCTTCAGATGATGGAACATATTGATAACCTTGATGTTGGCACCACCATGAAGAGGACCCTTCAAGCTACCGATACCGGCAGCGATGGAGCTGTAGGTATCCGTGCGGGTAGAAGAAGTAACACGCACCGTAAAGGTAGAGTTGTTACCACCACCATGCTCTGCCTGGATGATGAGGAGCAGATCGAGCATACGCGCATCCAACTCTGAGTAGTTCTCGTGCTTCATCATATAGAGGAAGTTCTCTGCGATAGAGAGATTCTCGCGTGGATGGCGAATGTGCAAGCTTCTGCCCTGTACAGAGTGACGATAGATGTTGTATGCATAGGCGATGATGGTTGGGAACTTCGCAATCAGCTCCACACTCTGACGCATCAGGTTGTCGCGGCTGATATCGTCAGGGTTCGGATCGAAGGTGTACATTTCGAGCACGCAACGAGCCAGGATGTTCATGATGTTAGAACCCTCCAGCTCGATGATGTGAGTAATGGTACGGTGGTCGAGCGGCATGTTGTCGTTCAGGAGTTCCTTGAAAGCCTCCAACTCCTCCTTATCCGGCAGCTGACCGGAAAGGAGCAGGAAGGCAACCTCCTCAAATCCGAATCGTTTCTCCTTCAAGAGAGGAGTAACGAGGTCGTCAAGCTCGTAGCCACGATAATAGAGCTTACCCTCGGTAGGCTTCAGCTTGCCATTCTCATCGCGCTCGTAACCCACAACGTTACCGATGTTGGTCAATCCTACCAGCACACCAGAGCCATCCTCATTACGAAGTCCACGCTTTACATTGAACTTGGTGAATGCATCCTTATCAATCTTACATGAGTTCTTTACCTCATCACTTAGTTTATATATTAAATATTCTTTATTCATAACTGTTACTTTTTAGCTGCAAAGTTCAATGCAGAACCAGCCTTGAACCATGCAATCTGTGTATCATTATAAGTATGCTCTACTTCGAAACTATCCTCAGAACCATCCTTGTGCTTCAAGGTGACGGTGAGTTTAGAACCTGGAGCAAACTCCTTCAAACCGGTGAGTGAGATGCGGTCGTCTTCCTGTACCTTATTATAATCATCCTTATTGCAGAATGTAAGGGCGAGCATACCCTGCTTCTTAAGGTTGGTTTCGTGGATACGGGCGAAACTCTTGGCAAGAATCACCTTCACGTTCAGGAAACGAGGCTCCATGGCTGCATGCTCACGAGATGAGCCTTCACCGTAGTTATCCTCAGCCACCACGATGCTGCTGATGCCCTGCGCCTTGTAAGCCTTGGCTGCGGTAGAAACCTCCACATACTTGCCATCCAACTGGTTCTTCACCTTGTTGCTCTCGCCATTGAAGGCGTTGACGGCACCCATCAGCAGGTTATCAGAGATATTCTGAAGATGTCCGCGGAACTTCAACCATGGACCAGCCATTGAGATATGGTCGGTGGTACACTTGCCCTCGGTCTTGATGAGGAGAGGCATATCTACCAGGTCCTTTCCATCCCAAGGAGCGAATGGAGCCAATTTCTGCAGGCGGTTGCTATCTGGAGCAATTACCACCTCAATGTTAGCATTTGCTTCGCTAGGAGCGATGAAGCCCTTGTCTTCTACGGCAAATCCCTTAGGAGGGAAGGTGAAACCTGCAGGCGCATCGAGCTTCACGCTGTTGCCATCCTTATCTGATAAGGTATCGGTGGCAGGATTGAAATCCAGGCGGCCGGCAATGGTGAGTGCCACGGTGAGCTCAGGGCTACCGATGAAGGCAAATGTATTAGGGTTGCCATCAGCACGACGGCGGAAGTTTCTATTGAAAGAGGTGACGATGGCATTCTTGCGGGTGTTGTCATCAGTGTGACGCTTCCACTGTCCGATGCAAGGGCCGCAGGCATTGGTCATGATCAAGGCACCAATCTTCTTGAAGTCATCGAGGATACCATCACGCTCGGCAGTATAGCGAATCTGCTCAGAACCAGGGTTGATGATGAGCTGCCCCTTTACCTGGATGCCCTTCTCGTAAGCCTGGCGTGCCACACTTGCCGCACGGGCCAAATCCTGATAGGAAGAGTTGGTACAGCTTCCTACCAATCCAACTTCTACCACCATAGGATAATCATTAGCAGGCCCCTTCGCCTTCATGTGAGAGATAGGAGTTGCCGCATCTGGAGTAAACGGACCATTGAGATGTGGCTCGACCTTAGAGAGGTCGATTTCTACAATCTGGTCGTAGAAGGCAGATGGATTGGCAAGCACCTCGTCATCAGCACGAAGTTCGGCAGCGTTCTTCTGGGCAAGAGAAGCAATCTCCTCACGCCCCGTCTTGCGGAGATATTCGCTGGCATTCTGGTCGAATGGGAAGATAGAGCAGGTAGCACCCAGCTCTGCACCCATGTTACAGATGGTAGCCTTACCCGTGGTAGAGATGCCGTCGAGGCCATCGCCAAAGTATTCGAGGATGGCATTGGTACCACCCTTCACTGTGAGAATGCCCAGGATTTCGAGAATCACATCCTTTGGAGTAGCCCAGCCAGAGAGCTTACCCGTGAGATGCACACCGATGAGGCGAGGCATCTTGAGTTCCCAAGGCTGACCAGTGAGCACATCCACGGCATCGGCACCACCAACGCCCACGGCTACCATTCCGAGACCGCCGGCATTTGGAGTATGGGAATCTGTACCCACCATCATACCGCCTGGGAAGGCATAGTTCTCGAGTACCACCTGGTGGATGATACCAGCTCCTGGTCCCCAGAATCCGATGTGATATTTCTGAGATACCGACTTCAAGAAATCATATACCTCCTTGTTGGTCTTACATGCTTCAGGAAGGTCTTGAGTAGCACCCACGTCTGCACGAATCAAGTGATCGCAATGTACTGAAGCAGGAACAGCCACTTTATCCTTACCTGCGTTCATAAACTGCAAGAGCGCCATCTGAGCGGTAGCATCCTGCATCGCCACGCGGTTAGGTCGGAAATCCACATATTCTATACCTCTTTTATATGGGCGCAACTCAGCAGGGTCGAAAAGATGCGCAAAGAGCACCTTCTCGGCATAAGTGAGAGGTCGTTTCACAGTAGCCTTAGCCTGTTTTACACTTTCCGAATACGAAGCATAAAAGCTTCTCAGCATTTCAATGTCCAGTATCATCTTATTCACTAATTATTTGATTAACTATACATTCGTGTGCGCACACCATACAACAGCATAATACGCACTACCGAACTTTTTTGTTTGCAAATATACGACTTTTTCTGCAAATAGTAGCACATTTTATTGAAAATTTATCATTTTGCTAGCATTTTTCTTGATTCTTGATGAATTTGTTGCATATTTATACGAAAGATTGCTGTTTTTCCACTATAAATAAAGAATTCAAAGTAAAAACATCAGAAAAGCAAGAAAACAATAGTAAAAGCAGAAGAAAATCAGAAAACAATCGCAGAAGAAAAAGAAAAACGATAAAACATTTGGCGCTATACACATTATTTATTATCTTTGCAGATGTTATGAGAATAGACATTATTACAGTATTACCAGAGATGCTGGAGGGATTCTTCAATGAATCTATCCTGGCACGTGCGCAGAAGAAGGGCCTCGCAGAGATCCATCTCCACAACTTGCGCGACTATACATTAGATAAATGGAAACGAGTGGACGACTATCCATACGGAGGAAGCGCCGGAATGGTGATGCAATGCGAACCAATAGACCGATGCATCACTGCCCTGAAGGCAGAGCGTGACTACGATGACGTCATCTATGTATCTCCGGATGGCGAGACCTTCAACCAGAAGATAGCCAACGAAATGTCGCTGGGTGGAAACCTCATCATCCTCTGCGGTCACTACAAGGGAATCGACCAGCGCGTGCGCGATCATCTTATTACCAGAGAAATCAGCGTAGGTGATTATGTGCTCACGGGCGGCGAACTGGCAGCAGCTATTATTTCAGATGCGGTAATCCGCCTCGTACCAGGAGTCATCAGCGATGAACAGAGTGCCCTCTCCGACTGCTTCCAAGACGACATTCTATCAGCTCCTATCTACACCCGCCCTTCAGACTACAAGGGTTGGAAGGTTCCTGAAATCCTACTTAGCGGCAACGAAGCAAAAATCCGCCAGTGGGAGTTTGACCAGGCAATGGAACGAACCAAGCGATTAAGACCCGACTTGCTTAAAGAATAATAGGCTGAAGCCAATCTGCAGAATGGGCATACATAAAAGATAAGCACATATATTAAGGGGAGTACATATAAGGTGAACATATATTAAGGTGAACATATATAATAAGAATAGCCTGTTCTCAAAACACGAGTTTCTGTTTAGAGAACAGGCTGCTTCATAAAGAGTATTCCATATCAGAAATCCATAATGAGAACTTCATTATAGGAATTTCTCACAAAACTTTTCTCCCAGCATAAATCCTTCTTCATAGAGACGCTCTAACCTATCCGTATCCTTTTCTATGCGCCCTACTTCCATTGGACGAATCGGACGGATACAAGTGATTTTGCCAGCAGCCTCCAAATCATCAATCAGTTGAATCTGCTCATTATAAATCTTATGCCGATGACTCAAGATCACTCGCAGGCGCGGATAGTTCTTATATAAATAAGGTAGCTTTCTATCTTTGCCAGTATCTCTCCAACCTTTGTTGCGGGTCAAGACAACCACATTGTGCTCATAACCTTTGTCTATAGCTCTCATCACGGGAATACTGTCTGATATTCCACCATCGAGCATTGGGATACCATCCACATCCACGATTTTACTCACGTATGGCAAACTGCTGGAAGCACGTACAATATCGAGGGCACGCTGCCGATCATGATTTTCCGAAAGATACATAGGCTTGCCCGTAAGACAATTCGTGGTAACCATCTCGAATCGGTCGGCATATTTAAAATAGGTATCAAAATCGTAAGGAAGCAACAGATTCGGAAACTTATCGTAAAGCAACTCACGGTCGAAAATACACCCTTGCGTTACCAGATGTCGGATGCCGATATACTGATACCTCGCCAAATAATCGATATTTGAAATACGGGCACGACGCGGCTGGCGACTGATGTACGACATACCATTACATGCACCTGCCGACACCGCCACCGTATATGGGAAATAAACATCATGCTTCATAAAAGCATCAAGTACGCCACTGGTAAAGACGCCACGCATACCTCCACCTTCCAAGACCAAACCAGTTTTTTCCAAATTCAACTTCATAACCTTTATTCTTCCACTGTTTTTTGATTGCATTACACTAATCAAGATTCATACTCTTACAGATTATCACTCTCTGCATTACTAACGATTTGCACTCTGAGAAAACTCATTTTCTTACATATTGTCCCTCAAAAAGAGCATTTTTATATTAATTATTTATAAATTCGCTAGTTTTTTCTATTTTTGATTGCAAAGATAATACATTTTTGCGAAATAATTGCTAACTTTGCAGCAAAATAAAGTAAAATTCTAAAAATATGTTTAGCAAGGACACTTATATCAGCCGCAGACAAGAGCTTAAGAAGCTCGTCAAAAGCGGCGTCATCATTCTTTTCGGAAACAACAATTCACCTTGTAATTTCCCTAATAACGGATATTACCCATTCCGCCAGGACTCAACATTCCTGTACTATTTCGGTTTGCAGCGAGACGGTTTGGTTGGTGTAATTGACATAGATAACGACATCGAAACTTTAATCGGTGATGATATCGACTTGGTAGATATCGTATGGTACGGAAGCGTAGATAGCGTCCACAATCTCGCAGAGCAGGTGGGCGTACATAATTCTGCACCAATGAAGAGTCTGAAGACCATCTGCAATGATGCTATGGCGAAGAAACGCAAGATTCACTTCTTGCCACCTTACCGCTATGATATCAAGCTTCAGGTATTTGACCTTCTCGGAATTCATCCAAACCAGCAGAAAGAGGAAGCCAGCATGGATCTCATCAAGGCAGTTGTCAAGATGCGTTCTACCAAGACTCCTGAGGAAATTGAGGAATTGGAGCGTGCTTCTGTTATCGGATATAAGATGCACACCACTGCTATGAAGCTCGTCCGCCCAGGAATCACAGAAAAATATGTAGCAGGACAGGTAAGCGGAATTGCTCACTCTTATGGAGCAATGGTTAGTTTCCCTACTATCTTCAGCCAGCATGGAGAGATTCAGCATGGTTATCCATCTATGAATCTGCTCGAGGAAGGAAGACTGGCACTTTGTGATGCAGGTGCAGAGACTATGAACAATTACTGTTCAGACCATACCCGTACAATGCCTGTCAGCGGTAAGTTCAGCCAACGCCAGTTGGAAATCTACTCTATCGTAGAGGCTTGTCACGACTACGCTCTGGAAGTTGCAAAGCCAGGTATGAAGTGGGCTGATGTCCACTTTGCCGTATGCCGCTTGCTCTTCGACCGTATGAAAGAGTTAGGTCTTGCCAAAGGTGATACAGAAGAGGCTGTACGTGCTGGTGCCCACGCTATGTTCCTGCCTCACGGATTGGGACACATGATGGGTATGGATGTTCACGATATGGAGAACCTCGACCAGATAAACGTTGGCTTTGATGATGAAGTTCGCCCTAACCTGGAACAGTTTGGTACAAACTGCCTGCGTATGGGCCGTCGCCTTGAAGAAGGCTTCGTAGTAACAGATGAGCCAGGTGTTTACTTCATTCCAGCTCTCATCGACGAATGGAAAGCTTCAGGTCATTGTGCAGAGTTCCTCAACTTCGATAAGATTGAGACCTACAAAGACTTCGGAGGCATCCGTATCGAGGATGATGTACTCATCACCAAGGATGGTTGCCGATTCCTCGGAACCGACCGCATACCTTACCATCCAAAGGATGTAGAGGAGTATATGGCTGCCCACAGAGGAGAGATTCTTTAAATAGAAAATCCATTCAAGCAAACGAACAAAGAACCCTCAAGCCTATAAAACTTGAGGATTCTTCATAGAGAGATATAAGTATAGAATAACATTATTAATTTAAGAGAAAAATTTCATGAAGAAATCAATGATCGTTGCAGCTATGTTGGCTATGGTTGCCACTGGCGCAAATGCGAAATCAGCAACAGATTCTGCTACCATCGCAAAGAACAAGCCTGTATTCACTGTAGTGAAACAGAATCCTATTACAAGCATCAAGGACCAGAACCGCAGCGGTACGTGCTGGGCTTACTCTACACTCAGCTACTTCGAAAGCGAGATTCTGAAGCATACAGGTAAGACCTACGACCTCAGCGAGATGTTCGTAGCTAACAAGACTTATATGGACCGTGCCACTATGGCAGTGAGAATGCATGGCGACGTAAGCTTCTCTCAGGGCGGTAGCGCATACGATGTACTTTATGCTTTGCAGCACTACGGAATCGTACCAGAGGGCGCAATGCCAGCTCCTGGTACTTTGACAGGCGACTCACTCGCTAACTTCGGTGAGTTCTTCGATGTAATGACTCCATACGTAGAGGCTGTAGCTAAGAGCAACGCTAAGAAGATTTCTTCTGCCTGGAAGAGCGGTCTTCAGGGTATCATCGACTCATATATCGGTAAGACTCCTGAGAAGTTCACATATCAGGGCAAGCAGTACACTCCACAGTCATTCTGCCAGAGCCTCGGCTTGAACCTCGATGATTATGTTACCATCACCAGCTACACTCACCACCCAATGTGGAGCAAGTTTGCTGTTGAGGTACAGGATAACTGGCGTTGGCCTTTGAGCTACAACGTACCAATGGATGACCTTTGCAAAATCATCGACAACGCTATCAACAACGGCTACACAGTAGCTTGGGGTGGCGACGTAACAGAGGACGGTTTCACTCGTAAGGGTCTCGGTATCGCATACGACGTCAAGAAGGTTCGTTCTATGGCAGGTACAGACGCAGACCACTGGTTCAAACTCTCTAAGGACGAGAAGAAGGAGAAGTTCGATTCACTTGGTGTAAACGCACCAGAAGTTGTTCCTACCCAGGCTATGCGCCAGGAAGCTTTCGACAACTGGGAGACTACCGATGACCATGGTATGCACATCTATGGTATCGCTAAGGACCAGAACGGCAAGGAGTACTATATGGTAAAGAACTCTTGGGGTGAGTATGGTGACTACAAGGGAACATGGTATATGACCAAGGCTTTCGTAGCTTACAAGACAATGGACTTTATGGTAAACAAGAATGCCATTCCTAAGGATATCCGCAAGAAGCTCGGCATCTAATTTATTCAAAATAAACATAACCAAAGGCAGCAAACAGTAGAGTTTGCTGCCTTTTTGTTTACCTGCAAGTATTATTTTTACTTAAATCTAGGTATTTTTAAATAAAATACTTCATAAACATTTTCGATTGTCACTTTATTTTCGTAACTTTGGGGGCAGAAATAAAAAATAATTAAAATGCATTTTAAATGGAATTACGAAGAACCGACACCAGAGCTGGAGAAATCGGCTAAAGAACTAGCCGACAAACTCAGTATCAGCCCTATCCTAGCCAAGCTTCTCATCCATAGAGGCATTACGACAGAATCTGCAGCCAAGCGGTTTTTCCGCCCCCAGCTGTCTGATCTCATCAATCCATTCCTGATGAAGGATATGGATATCGCTGTAGATCGCCTCAACGATGCAATGGGAAGAAAGGAGCGCATCATGGTCTATGGAGACTATGACGTGGATGGATGCACGGCTGTAGCATTGGTGTACAAGTTTCTGCAACAGTTTTATTCCAACATTGATTACTACATACCAGACCGATACGACGAAGGCTATGGAGTAAGCAAAAAGGGAATAGACTTTGCGCACGAAACAGGTGTAAAACTCATCATTATCCTGGATTGCGGCATCAAAGCTATCCAGGAGATAGAATATGCCAAGAGTCTTGGCATAGATTTCATCATCTGCGACCATCATGTCCCTGACGACGTGATGCCACCAGCTGTGGCCATACTTAACCCCAAACGCCCGGATGATCCGTTCCCATTCAAACATCTCTGCGGTTGTGGCGTAGGATTCAAGTTTATGCAGGCTTTTGCCAAGAACAACAACATTCCTTTCTCACGCCTCATCCCATTACTCGACTTCTGTGCCGTGAGCATTGCTGCCGACATAGTGCCTGTAGTGGATGAAAACCGAATCCTTGCCTTCCACGGACTCAAACTTCTCAATACCAATCCAAGTATCGGACTCAAGGCGATTATCGATATCTGCGGACTCAACGGAAGAGAGCTGTCTATGAGTGACATCGTCTTCAAGCTAGGACCACGCATCAATGCATCAGGACGTATGGAGAACGGCAAGGAAAGCGTGGATCTGCTGGTAGAGCGAGACTTCGGTCAGGCTCTGAAAATGGCAAAGCACATCAATGAGTACAATGAGCAGCGCAAGGATATAGACAAGCAGATGACAGAAGAAGCCAATCTAATCGTGTCACGACTGGAGACACAGAAACACAACTCCAGCATCGTACTCTATGATGAAGGTTGGAAAAAGGGAGTCATCGGCATCGTTGCATCCCGACTTACGGAAATCTACTTCCGTCCTACCGTGGTATTGACCCGTGACGGAGACCTTGCAACAGGTTCGGCTCGCAGTGTAACAGGATTCGATGTATATTCTGCCATCAAGAGTTGCCGCGACCTGCTTATCAACTTCGGAGGTCACACCTATGCCTGCGGACTTACGATGAAATGGGAAAACGTGAAGGAGTTTAGAGACAGATTCCACCAGTACGTGGCAGAACATATCGCTCCCGAACAGACGGAAGCGATGCTCAACATAGATGCGATGATAGACTTCAAGGACATAACGAAGCAGCTGCACTCAGATTTAAAGAAGTTCTCACCTTTTGGTCCATGCAATAGCAAACCCGTATTCTGCACGCAGAACGTATATGATTACGGCACCAGCAAGGTGGTGGGCAGAGAACAAGAGCATATCAAACTGGAATTGGTAGATTCTAAGTCAAGTACCGTAATGAACGGAATTGCCTTCGGGCAAAGCGCGGCTGCCCGATACATCAAAAGCCGCCGCAGTTTCGACATTGCATACACCATTGAGGACAATATTTTCAAGAAGAATCAAGTCCAACTTCAAATAGAGGCTATCAGGCCAAATGACTAAGAAAAAATGGCAGATCAATTTCAACTTATTCTGCAAAAGTATTGGGGGTATCCTGATTTCCGAGGCATTCAACGCAATATCATCGAAAGCATTGCCTGCGGACGGGATACCCTCGGTCTTATGCCTACAGGTGGCGGCAAATCCATCACATTCCAGGTGCCTGCCTTGTTCAAGGAAGGTGTATGTATCGTTATCACCCCTCTCATCGCCCTGATGAAAGACCAGGTACAGCATCTTAGAGAACGAGGTATACTGGCTGATGCCATCTATGCAGACAAATCGAGAAACGAAATTCTCCAGACGCTCGACAACTGTATCTTCGGGGGCGTAAAGATTCTCTACGTTTCACCAGAACGACTCGCATCAGAACTCTTTCAGACCAAGCTCAAACACATCCATGTAAGTTTCATCACAGTAGATGAAGCCCATTGTATCAGCCAATGGGGCTACGATTTCCGCCCATCTTACCTGCAGATAGCCAAAATCAGGGAAATGATTCCCCAGGTACCTATCCTTGCTCTTACAGCGACTGCGACTCCAGAAGTTGTGGATGATATACAGGAAAGACTACATTTTGCAGAAAAGAATGTGTTTAAGATGAGCTTCGAACGCAAGAACCTCGCTTATGTTGTACGCAACACTTCCAATAAGCAGGGTGAAATGGTGCATATCCTGCAAAGCGTGAAAGGCTCAGCCATAGTCTATGCCCGAAGTAGAAAACGCACCAAGGAAATGGCTGAACTATTGTCTAAGAAAGGTATTTCCGCCACCTTTTACCATGCCGGACTCGCTCCTGATGAGAAGGATGTGCGACAAAAAGCCTGGCAGGCAGACGAAGTAAGGGTGATGTGCGCCACAAACGCCTTTGGAATGGGAATAGACAAACCCGATGTGAGGATGGTGATTCACATAGACTGTCCCGATTCACTTGAGGCTTACTTCCAGGAGGCTGGACGTGCCGGAAGAGATGGGGAGAAATCCTATGCAGTACTGCTTTTTGACAGAAGCGACGAGTCGAAACTCAAGAAACGAATAGATGATACCTTTCCACCTAAAGAAATGATACAGGACGTTTACGAACATCTTGCCTACTTCTACCAGATAGGTGTAGGTAGCGGATGTGGCAAGACCTTCGAGTTTGACATCGATAAATTCTGCATCACCTACAAGTTTTTCCCCACCAAAGTAGATTCTGCCCTCAGGATTCTTGAACGAAGCGGCTATCTGCACTACGAGGACGATCCAGATGGTAAAGCCCGCGTTATGTTTCTCCTGGGCAGAAACGAACTTTATATACTCGATCAGCTTCCTCCTACACAGGAGGCGGTCATCACAGCATTACTGCGCAGCTACGGCAGTCTGTTTGTGGATCTTACCTTCATAGACGAGCATCTTATTGCCCGCCAGGCGGAATTAGACATCCAGCAGGTATATTTTGCATTAAAGAACCTGGCAGCCCGCCACATCATCAAATTTATCCCCCGCCGCAAGATACCTTTCATCAGCTATACACGCGACCGAGTAGATGGCAACAAGGTACAGATTCCGCAAGAGGTATGGGAAGGCCGAAGAGAGCAATATATGAAGCGTATTCAAAGCATACTGCAATATGCCAAAAATGATGAGATATGCCGCTCACGCCAGTTGCTCGCCTATTTTGGTGAACATAATGAAACGAAATGCCAGCAGTGTGATGTTTGCCTGGCGAAGGAAACGGAAGAGAAAGAAAAGGAATTCCGCAGAAAGATTGCAGAAGAAGAAATCATCATAGAAGACCTCAAAGTCATAGAAAAACGAAAGGATGATTGAAAAGATAAAAGGATGATTGGAAGCCGAAAGGATGATAGGAAAAGCAACCTCCTTTCGGCTTTATCATATACGTAAAAGGGAGCGACCCATCGCGGACCGCTCCCTTTATAACATTATGTACGAGAAAAAAATTAGTTATTCTCAGGACGAAGCTTACGTACAGTAACACCAGCCTGCCACATCTCCTTGTTGCGCATAGCCTCGAGTTCTGCGTTCAACTTCTCACGGTAATCAGCCTGAGAGTTCTTGTCGATAGAAATCTGAGCCTCATTACCAGTCTTAACAGAGTAATACAACCATTCCATAACAGGCTTGATAGCCTCACGGAAACGAGGAGCCCAATCAAGAGCACCACGCTGAGCTGTTGTAGAACAGTTAGCATACATCCAATCCATACCCTTAGCACCGAAGAGAGGGCCAAGGCTCTGAGTCAACTCCTCAACAGTCTCGTTGAATGCCTCAGATGGAGAGTGACCATTCTCACGGAGTACATCGTACTGAGCCTCCAAGAGACCCTCGATAGCACCCATCAAAGAACCACGCTCACCAGTAAGGTCAGAAGTAGCCTCACGCTGGAATGTAGTCTTGAACAAATATCCTGCACCGATACCGATACCGAATGCAATAGTCTTTTCCTCTGCCTTGCCAGATGCATCCTGGTAAACAGCGTAAGAACAGTTCAAACCACGACCCTCGCAGAACATAGTGCGGAGAGAAGTACCAGAACCCTTAGGTGCAACCATAATAACATCAATATCCTTAGGTGGAACAACGCCTGTGCGATCGCTCCAGTTGATAGCGAAACCATGTGAATAATACAAAGTCTTACCTGCTGTGAGGTGTGGCTTAATTTTTGGCCAGCAAGCAATCTGACCGGCATCAGAAAGCAACATACAGATGATAGTACCCTTCTCAGCAGCTTCCTCGATAGAGAACAAAGTCTTGCCTGGTACCCAGCCATCCTTCAAACACTTCTCGTAGGTCTTACCCTGACGTTGTCCGACGATGACGTTGAAACCATTATCGCGAAGGTTGCAAGCCTGACCAGGACCCTGGATACCGTAACCGATAACTGCGATAGTTTCGTTCTTCAATACTTCACGTGCTTTCTCCAATGAAAATTCATGACTAGTGACAACAGTTTCCATTACGCCACCGAAATTCATTTCTGCCATAATTGTAACTTAATTTTTGTGCGGCTTGCCTATTGTGGAGCCGCGGGTTATACTTGTCCATACGGATGCGAGCTGTATTCTTATCCAAAGAGAGCCTGTTTGATCCGTCCACCACCTACACGAGGAAGCGGCACTGGGTTTATTTTTTATTTCGAGTGCAAAGGTAATGATTTTCTATGAAACCACCAAATTTTTCTTTCATTTTTTTATAAATTTCACCTTACTTCTTACAACTTCCACCTCAATATCGCTATTTTGGCTTATTTTTGTTATTTTTATGCAAAATTCTTCCATTTTTTGAGGTTCGTTAACAGAAGCTTCTTTTTCTGTTTTTCCCCCATCACCCACCTTCTCTACATAGAAATTCAGCTGATCGCCCTGATGACTCTCTGCTACGTATGCGATTTCGAAGCGCTGTAAAAAATGAGTCTTGTAATAATCCAGGTCAAAAAGATCGAGTACATGCTCGATATATTTCACAGAATTAATATGGCCATTTACATCCACATCATTATAATAGGTATGAATAGTACGTACCAATTCTGCATCTTTACCCATCTTGACACGAGAGCTGGCTGCAATAGGACAAGGTTTCTCTGTTTCTATATATTCCTTGATAAGTCCATCATGGATACTGAAAATATCCACGGGCTGACGGGTCTCTGTATCAATCATCGCCCAGACACTTTTACCATAGCCATATACCTTCTCAGCTTCAGAACCATCCGAAACAGATGCACAGATCTTAAAGTTTCGGCTAGTGAAGTACTTCATCGCACTCTCTACCCAGGTCTCTACATAAAACTTATCATAAGACTTTGGCATTTCCTGCATCTCGATAGCGAGACGACTCAAGACCCAGGTTTTGTGTCGGGGCATCAGATAATTCATTCCATAACCACGATCGTTACTATGGAAATCGGCAGCATTCAGAAGATGATTTCCCAAATGCCCCATAAACAGACGACTTGCAAAATCGCAATGGAAAGGTTCTGCCAGAAACTCGTAGCAACCTACCTTATCTAATAATTCCTGTTTCATATTCTTCGGTTTTTGATTTATTGTTTTATACCTTATTATATATATAACGAAGCCACCTATATCTTTATTACATACAAGAAACTAAAAATCCCTCTGCTCTTGGTCTTCCAACCAGGTAAGCAAAGGGATTTTCCTCGTTTAAATCTGTTTGTTCCAGAATCAATATATTCTTTCAGAATTCCTGTCCGAGACTATTCTTCTGAATTCTTTTTCAGATAATCAGAGATAGGCTCATCGAAGCTTCTTGTAACGGCAATTCTACCACTTCTACTGTACTGCAAAAGACAATCGAAACTATTGAGCTGATGGAAAAGATCAGCGATATCCTCAGTAAGACCCGCCAAGAGCACAGTACTGTAGGTAGGATTCACCTCCATCATACGGGCATCGTGCTTGCGGATAGTACGGGAAACCTCAGGATTCTCCAAGAGAATAGGAGTAGAAATCTTGTAGAGTGCTACCTCGTGGATGAAAATCTGATCATCTGCATAATAATCACTCTTCACCACATCAATTTTCTTCTCTATTGCCTTGTTGATTTTCTCAATCTGCTCAGCATCACTCCATACCGTGATAGTATATTTGTGGATGTTCTTGATACTGCTAGCCGACACATTCAAGCTCTCGATATTCACCTGTCTTCTTGTAAATACAGCGGTAATCTGATTCAGGATACCTGCAATATTCTCAGAATAGACAAGCAATGTATATAATTTCTTATCGTTGTTATTCTCCATTTTATTTCTATTATTTAAAATGTATAGTTACACCTTATTATATATATAGCCGAAAGCCATTAATAGTGGAGCTCAAGCAGCATTTCGTCCACACTCTTTCCCGGCAGAGTCATAGGAACAATATCCTCATCTTCCTTGATGGCGCATTCCAAAAGGTAAGGTCCCTTGGTGCTGATCATCTTCTCAACCTTCGCCTTCAGATCCTTGCGGTCGATTACCACATCGTAAGGAATGCCATAAGCCTTGGCAATTTCCTCATAACGAGGGTTCAGCATGTGGGTGAAAGAGCGACGTCCCTCAAACATCAAATCCTGCCACTGGCGTACATTGCCCAGATAGTTATTGTTCAAGAGAATCATCTTCACTGGTGCCTGCTGCTCCATGATGGTACCCAATTCCTGGATGTTCATTTGGAAACCGCCATCACCGAAGAAACAGCAGATGGTACGGTCTGGTGCGCCGAATGTTGCACCGATAGCAGCAGGAAGACCGAAGCCCATGGTTCCGAAACCACCACTGGTAACAATACTCAGTTTCTTGGTAAACTTGAAATAGCGGCTACTGATCATCTGGTTCTGACCTACGTCGTTCACGAGAACAGCCTCATTATTGGTAGCTTCAGTCACCACATTGGTCACCTCACCCATCAGCAGAGGGCCTTCAGTAGGATGAATATCCTTCTCGATAACCTTCTCCTGCTCCTGCTTGCGATATTCCTCGAAGGAATCTCTCCACTCGCGATGAACATTCTTGTTCAAGAGACGAGTGATGGCAGGCAACGTCTGCTTGCAATCGCCAATCACAGCCACATCAGTCTTGATGACTTTATCGATTTCCGACTTATCAATATCAAGATGGATAATCTTAGCCTGCTTGGCATATTTGGAAGGAACGCCCGTGATACGGTCGCTGAATCGCATACCGATGGCTATGAGCACATCACACTCCTGAGTCTTCATATTGGTAGCATAAGAACCATGCATACCGAGCATACCCATATTAAGCGGATGGTTGCTAGGAAGAGCTGAGAGACCGAGCAGGGTACGACCAGCCGGGATATCAGCCTTCTCCAGGAATTCAACCAGTTCATTATGAGCACCACCGAGTTCTACGCCATGACCGACGAGAGCGAAAGGGCGCTTTGCCTGATTGATGAGTTCAGCAGCTTCAGCTACAGCCTTTTCATCAATCTTCGGATATGGATTATAAGATGTAACCTTTTCACATTTCACCGGTTCCCACTCACAAGTAGCAATCTGAGCATTCTTGGTGAAGTCGAGTACTACAGGTCCCGGACGACCGCTACGAGCGATAAAGAAGGCACGGCTTACAGCCCATGCCACATCCTCAGGACGGCGAATCTGATAAGACCACTTAGAGATAGGCTGAGTAACGCCCACCAGATCAACCTCCTGGAAGGCATCAGTACCCAAAGCGCCCACACCCACCTGTCCGGCGATGACCACGATAGGTGTAGAATCCATCATGGCATCCGCAATACCGGTGAGCGTATTAGTTGCTCCAGGACCACTCGTAACGAGAGTAACACCCACTTCGCCGCTGACTCGGGCGTAGCCCTGTGCAGCGTGAGCAGCAGCCTGCTCGTGACGAACCAAGATGTGATCAAACATCTTCTTCTCTCCTCTCGTGTAACCATACAGCGCATCAAACACTGGCATGATGCTACCACCTGGGTAACCGAAGATGGTCTTAACCCCTTCGTTATGCAGGGAGCGCATCAATGCTTCAGCTCCTGTTATTACTTCTTTTGCCATTTATCTATATCTTATTCTGAATAATTCAAAAACTTTATTTTCTTTGTTGTCAAAGACAAACCTTCTTGCCTGGGAAACCAGAAAAGGATTAGTCAATGATTCTTACACCACCCTTATCAGCAGAGCTTACGCTCTGTGCGTATGCACGCAAAGCCTTACTAACCTGGCGATTACGCTTCAGTGGCTGCTGTGGACGAGCAGCAAGTTCCTCGTCGGAAAGCTTCACATTGATAGAGCGGCTAGGAATATCGATAACGATGATATCGCCATCCTTGATTTTGCCGATGTTACCACCAGCAGCGGCCTCTGGGCTGATGTGACCGATACTCAAGCCAGATGTACCTCCTGAGAATCGACCATCTGTGATGAGGGCACACTCCTTACCGAGGTGACGGCTCTTGATGTAAGAAGTTGGATACAGCATCTCCTGCATACCAGGACCACCCTTAGGACCCTCGTGTGTGATGACAACACAATCACCAGAGTTCACCTTACCACCAAGGATACCCTCGCAGGCATCTTCCTGAGAATCGAAGCATACAGCAGGACCCTCGAAATGCCAGAGTACAGGATCAACACCTGCGGTCTTCACTACGCAACCATTCTGTGCGATGTTACCGAAGAGCACAGCAAGACCACCATCCTTGGTATATGCATGTTCGAGATCACGGATACAGCCATTCTCTCTATCTGTATCAAGACTCTCCCACTGTGCATCCTGACTACCCATCTGAGTAGAGAATTTTCTGCCAGGAGCAGAATGATAGATGCGGTCAGCCTCAGGATCAATCTCGGCACCTGTGATATCGTATTTCTTCATCTGCTCATCGAGAGTCTTGCCATCCACGCGCTTCACAGCACCATTGATAAGTCCACCCTTATTAAGTTCATTCAGGATACCCAGGATACCACCGGCACGGTTGCATTCCTGAACGCTATACTTCTGAGTATTAGGACTCAACTTGCAGAGGCAAGGAACCTTGCGACTGAGCTGATCGATATCTTCCATCTTGAAATCGGCACCTGCTTCCTGAGCTACAGCCAAGAGATGGAGCACTGTATTTGTACTACCACCCATTGCGATATCGAGAGTCATGGCATTGAGGAAGGCATCACGGGTAGCAATGCTACGTGGCAATACGCTCTCATCGCCATCCTCATAATAAGCGTAGGCATTCTTCACAACCTGACGAGCCGCAGCCTTGAAGAGTTCGATGCGGTTCTTGTGAGTAGCGAGAATAGTACCATTGCCAGGAAGACTCAAACCGATAGCCTCTGTGAGAGAATTCATAGAGTTGGCGGTAAACATACCAGAGCAGCTACCACATCCCGGGCAAGCACACTGTTCAATCTGCTTCATTTCCTCATCACTGACACTGGTATCAGCACCCTTGATCATAGCGGTAATCAAGTCAGCATTCTCGCCTTTCCAGCGACCAGCTTCCATCGGACCACCAGAACAGAACACTGTAGGAATATTCAGACGCATAGACGCCATCAACATACCTGGGGTAACCTTATCACAGTTGGAAATGCAGATCATAGCATCAGCCTTGTGCGCATTCACCATATATTCCACAGAATCAGCAATAATATCGCGACTTGGGAGTGAATAGAGCATTCCATCGTGACCCATAGCGATACCGTCGTCAACAGCGATGGTATTGAACTCAGCTGCATAGCAACCCATAGCTTCAATTTCCTTCTTGACAATCTGACCGATTTCGTGAAGATGAGTATGACCCGGAACAAACTGTGTGAAACTGTTCACGATGGCGATAATAGGTTTGCCAAACTGCTCATGTTTCATACCTGCAGCTACCCAGAGTGCTCTGGCACCTGCCATTCTTCTGCCTTCAGTACAGACGCTACTTCTTAATGGATGTTTCATATCGTTATTATCTCTTTATATTATCTTGTTCTTTATTGCCAGAAGGTCTCTCTCAAGCCTTCTTCTTACAATTTTGACTGCAAAGATAGTGAGAATTTATGAAACAAACAACAAAATCCGCAAAAACTTTCAATTTTTGCGGATTTTTGTTAGAAAATAAGCTAAATTGCTTACAATTTATCAGAACCCTTACACAAAAGCAGCCCAATTGTGCAAAATATAAGGGTCCATATATGTCTTATACAAACAGATTAGAGTTCAAAGACCTCGGCAGAACGAGCCTTCACCTCAACCTGCTTGCTACCAGCACCAGCTCCTTGTGCTTCCACCTGGAGTTTCAACGTACGAGGCAAGGCATTCACCACCTTGAGCCAGGTTTTACCGGTCTTGGAATCCTTTACCACGCTGGTGCCCACGTACTTCTTGAGAGCTGCAGGAAGGTTCAGGCTAGATACAATATAAGTATCACCGGAATGCTGACCAAACATCTTCTGCATCTTGTAACTCTCGGTGAGTCGGATTTTCTCCGAATTATCGAAGTAGATCATATCCGGGTTCCAGTTATGATAGCCATCCTTGCAGAGCAGAGGAGCATAAGAGGTCATTTCCACGACATCTCCGTTACGTTCCACATTACAGAGATGAATACCCTCTGCCAAAGCGCGGTCTAATTCATTATTGCCATTTGCAGCATACTCGCCCAGATACACCTTCGGAGCCTTACGGTCGTAATGATCGTAGTAATCCTGATGATTTATAAACCATCCTGGCTGCTCATAATAGTGCTCATCTACCGCATCAATCCATTTTTTATTCTCCTTTGCAATCTTCCAGCCCTCGATATAGTCGGAAGATGGATAATGGAATGGACCTACTGTGCCCACTACTTCAATTTCCGGATGCTTCTCCTTGAGAGCCTTGCAGATCATCAGATAGCGCTGTTCGAAATCGGTGGAAATCAGATCTTCATTTCCGATACCTACCATCTTGAGATTGAAAGGAGCCGGATGTCCGGCATCCGCTCTCATCTTTGCCCACTTCGATGTGGCAGGATCACCATTCGCCCACTCTACCAGGTCGAGAACATCCTGCACATACTTTGGCATTTCTGCCATTGGGATTCCGCCCTGCTGTCCGCAGATGCCCTGTGCATTAGGCCGGGAATTCTGACAAGGTACACCAGCAGCCAATACTGGCAGAGGCTCAGCGCCCATATCCTCACACCACTGGAAATACTCGAAGAATCCCAGCTTACGGGTCTGGTGATAGTTCCAGATATTGAGAGCCGGTTTTCGGTCTTTCAGTTCACCGATACTCTCCTTCCAATGATAGATGTTGCCGAGTCCCTGTCCGTGGAGCATACATCCACCAGGGAAACGCACGAAGCGAGGCTTCAGCTCCGCGATGGTCTCAGCAAGATCCTTTCTCAGACCATGACCTTTGTAGGTGTCCTGCGGCATCAGGCTTACCATATCTACGGCAACCTTTTCCTCTCCCTTAGGCAAGAGGGCAAAACGGGTATCCTTGCCCAGTTCACCTTTATATTTGTCTGTGATGACAAGCTGCGCCTTGTATTCAGCCCAATCAGGTCCCTGCACCTTCAGCTTAGCCTGGGCTATCGGAAGTCCTTCCTGATCTACGAGTGCTACGGTGAGCTGCTTTTTCTTGCCGTCGATACAACGGGCATACAGACTCACTTCGTAAGCGGCACCACGCTTGATGACGATTCCCTCCCATCCTATATTATAAATAGGTGTAGATGAGAGGATGGCATAATGCGGATTATTCACGCTTACCCCATTTTCTGTAGAAATGATGGCAGAAGAGGATAACGATACAGAAGAAGATGCTGAAGAAGAAGCCTCAATTCCCATCCAGGCAGTAGCAGCATTCCAGCCTTTTCGCTCACCATTGTATTCGAAGTCGCCATTCTGCAGGAGTTCTGCACAGAGTCCGCCATCGGCAGCTCTGCTGATATCCTCGAAGAAGATGCCGATAAGCTTGTCGCTGATGCGATGGCTCTGCTTCGGATTCACCGTGAGCTTAGCCGTGAAAGCATCTGCTGCATCCGCCTCCTTTACCATTTTAGCGTGCTGAAGGACAGCCTCCTCACCTTGCTCTTTCTTGATTTTCTCCTCTACGTCAGCGATATAAGCCTTCAGATCAGCCTCATTCTTAGGCAGCTTCCGGCTGTTTTCCTTTGCTTCCTCAGCCAGAGCCTTATGCCAGGCACGGATATAGTTCAGATGAATGGCCGGAATCTCGAAGTCATTACCCTCTACCAGTTTACCATTGATGGTAGCCGTATCTCTCTGCCAGAGGATTTCATCGGCAGAAGCTTCCAGCGAATCCTCCTGGAAGGTACGGAAATCCTTGTCGGCATGAACGTATCTTTTACCTTTCTCCGTCTTCAGATAAAGGTCGAAGGTTCCATCTTCCATCTGATAGGCAGCCACATCACTGATATTCTTTTCCTTCATGATAGGATAATCCTGTGGTCGCCAGGTTACAAGATCTTCAGAATAAGCCACAGCAAACTGTGGTGAGGTCTTATTTACACTCCAAAGAGCCCGCCAGGTACCATCATTTGCCTTGAGAACGAATGGGCGATACATTTTTTTCTCACTGCCCCAAGGTCCGAAGTCTGAGGAACAGAGCTGACCTACATCCACCCATCTTTCATCGTCTGTAAGATAAGCGAGATGCAGTCCCTGGTTGGGAGCTGGAGAATACACGAAAATCTGACAGGTAGAATCCTTGCCCACAATGGTATAGGCAGGTGCATCCTTATCTGCAACAGACAAAGTCGTCTTATTAACTTGTTTCTTGGCAGCTGGCATTTGAGCCTGCTTTCTGACAGGAGTCAGCGCCACAGCTTGGGTCATAGCCAACAGGGCAGCCGAGAAGAGTAGATACTTTGGTTTCATCATATTACTTCTTATTTATTTTTTGTTTGTTTTTAGATTCTCAATTGTATTACATTACATATACGATGATACGACTTAAAAATCGTATAAAGTTAATAAAAAAGGGGTAGAATGCTTCACAGCAACCTGCCCCCCAACCTAACAACTAAACCTAATAAACTCCCTAATGGGTTAGAGAGACCTAATAATATATTTCTTTTTTTCCTGCGGCAAGCGTATTCTTCATCAGCGAGCAGATGGTCATCGGACCCACTCCGCCCGGTACTGGAGTGATGAAAGAACACTTTTCAGCCACTTCATCGAACTTCACGTCACCATTCAGGCGGAATCCGCTTTTTCTGGTGGCGTCAGGTACACGAGTCGTACCCACGTCGATGACAACAGCTCCCGGTTTAACCATATCGGCTGTTACGAAATCAGGCTTACCGATAGCCGCAATGATAATATCCGCCTCCCGGCACTCCTCCTTCAGATTTTTGGAGTGCGAGTGGCACACGGTAACCGTGGCATCTCCATACTGCTTCTGCATCATCAGCTGGGCCATAGGTTTGCCCACGATGTTGCTTCTGCCCAGGATAACACACTTCTTACCGCTGGTTTCTATCTGATAATGCTGCAGCAGGGTGAGGATTCCAAGCGGAGTAGCCGAGATGAAACTAGGCATACCCAGCGACATTCTACCCACATTCACGGGATGGAAGCCATCCACATCCTTGCGATAGTCTATCGCCATGGTAATCTTCTGCTCGTCGATGTGCTTCGGCAAAGGCAGCTGCACAATGAAACCATCCACGTCAGCATCCTTGTTGAGCTTATCTACACACTGCAGAAGCTCCTCCTCAGTAACATCCTCCTCAAAACGGATCAGCGTAGATTTGAATCCGCACTTTTCGCATGCCAGAACCTTGTTCTTCACATAGGTTTCGCTGCCACCATCGTGGCCCACCAGCACAGCCACCAGATGTGGCTGTTTGCCTCCTGCGGCTACAATCTGAGCCACCTCCTGGGCAATCTGTTCCTTTATGGCGGCTGCTGTCGCCTTTCCGTCTATTAGCTGCATCTTACTTTTCTGTTTTAAGATTTTTACATTGATAAGCTTCGAGTCTTGGCTCTCTGCTTCAGAATTACATACCTGGCATCTTAGGCATACCTGGCATACCCTTCATACGGCCCATCATCTGCGCCATCTTGTTGCCAGTCATCATCTGCATCATCTTGCGTGTCTGTTCAAACTGCTTGATGAGCTTATTTACCTCCTGGATATTAGTACCAGAACCCTTGGCAATACGCTGGCGGCGAGATGTATTGAGGATAGATGGATTGGTACGCTCCTTAGGAGTCATACTCTGGATAATAGCCTCGATACCCTTGAAGGCATCCTCTGGGATATCAACATCACGGATAGCCTTGCCTACACCCGGAATCATCGCAGCCAGATCCTTGATGTTACCCATCTTCTTGATCTGCTGGATCTGATTGTAGAAGTCATTGAAATCGAACTGGTTCTTGCGAATCTTCTTCTCCAACTTCTTAGCCTCCTCCAGGTCGAACTGCTCCTGTGCGCGCTCTACCAGCGAAACCACGTCACCCATTCCGAGGATACGGTCTGCCATTCGAGCAGGATGGAACACATCGATAGCCTCCATCTTCTCGCCGGTACCGATAAACTTGATAGGCTTGGTAACCACGGTGCGGATACTGAGGGCAGCACCACCACGAGTATCACCATCGAGCTTGGTGAGAACTACACCATTGAAGTCAAGGCGGTCGTTGAACTCCTTGGCTGTATTTACAGCATCCTGACCCGTCATTGAATCAACTACGAAGAGTGTCTCATCCGGGTTGAGATGATTCTTGAGGTTGCTGATTTCCTGCATCATCTGCTCATCAACAGCCAATCGACCGGCAGTATCGACGATGACCACATCGTTGCCGTTGGTCTTAGCCTGCTGCAAAGCGTGGTCAGCGATGCTGAGCACATCCTTGTTATCAGGCTCACTATATACAGGTACACCCACCTGTTCGCCTACTACATGGAGCTGCTGGATAGCAGCAGGACGATATACGTCGCAAGCCACGAGCAAAGGCTTCTTGCCTTTCTTGTTCTTGAGCATATTGGCAAGCTTACCGCTGAAGGTAGTCTTACCAGAACCCTGCAAACCACTCATCAGGATTACAGCAGGGCGACTTTCCAAACGCAATGGAGCTTCCTCGCCTCCCATCAGCTCAGCGAGCTCGTCGTGAACCAACTTCACCATCAGCTGGCCTGGCTTCACGGCTGTCAAAACATTCATGCCGAGTGCTTTTTCCTTCACCTTGTTGGTGAATTCCTTGGCAACTTTATAGTTAACATCGGCATCGAGGAGTGCACGGCGCACATCCTTCATGGTCTCAGCCACGTTGATTTCGGTAATTTTACCCTCACCTTTCAGTATCTTGAAAGATCTTTCTAGTCTATCACTTAAATTTTCAAACATGTTCTTAATTGTACTTTTTTATTTCGGGCACAAAGTTACGAACTTTTTCCGAGAAAGCCAACTCAATCTCGATTATTTTTCATTTTCTTGCTCTTTTGCTTCATTTTGAACATTTGGAAGCGTTTTCTCTGATGATTCCTGCCTGGTCTCATCCTGCTTTTCCAAAGTTTCTTTCTTGTTAGCGCTCAGATTGATAGGATTTTTCAGTTCATACTTCTTTCCCGTAGCCTTTTCGTAGGCAGAGACGATAGGATCCTTTCTGTCCATCTTCTTGAAGATTTCCTGAGCCTGCTTCTTGTGCTTCCGGTCGCGGCTGCCCTGCTTGTCCATCCAGCCGAAGGCATCGAAGCCGATTCCTCCCGGTGATGTTGGCACAGAATTCACCTTCTCTTGTATCTGCTCTTCCATATTGTCGATATGCTCCTGGTTCTTTCCCCAAACGGTCACTTCACCAATCTGTTTGGCTTCGGGAAGGAGAAAAACGGTATCAGGCAACTCCTGGTAGCGGATGGTTGCCTTGATATAGCCCGGTTTGGATACGGTAGCAGAATCAAACTGGTAGCGCATATTCCAGTAACCCCGATAGTCGGTACGCGCCCAATGGTTATTGTTCGTATGAATGAGGGCTTCCCTGATAGGCACATGATCCTCGGCAGATGCGATGACGCATGTTTTCTGCGCATAGACCATGGAAGCCATTGACAGCAGGGTTATCATCAAAAATATAATTTTCTTCATAATCTTTGCTTTTTTTGTAGGCAAAAATAACAAGAATCCTTCATTCCGCAAAATATTGCAATAGATATTAACCAGATTAAGCAGATATTAACCTCTACGAACAGGTACCTTCTTTTTCGATACGCTTGGCTTCTTCCAGGAGCTTGATGGCATCCACATACTGTGCGATACCCTGAGCCACCTCCTTGGCAGCCTTCATCGCCAGCACTACGGTCTGAGGGCGATGCACCACATCACCTCCGGCGAATACGCCACGACGGGTAGTCATTCCGAAAGGACGATCTACCACCTTTACATATCCCTTCTCATCCACCTCGATTCCGGCAGTAGTAGAAACGATACGGTTGGCAGGTCGCGAACCGATAGCCAGATAGATTCTATCAAATTTCTCTACCCTTTCGCCTTCAGGCGTATTCAGCACGCAGCTTCCCAATCTGCCGTTCTGTCCCTTCAGAAAGGCTTCTACGGTAGTTTTCCATTCAAACTTCACACCTTCCTTTACAGCATCCTCGTATTCGCTCTTGATGGCAGGCATCTCCTCCTGGGTCTTTCTGTACAATACGGTAACGTCAGCACCCAGACGGATGGCAGTACGGGCAGCATCCATCGCCACATTTCCACCACCGATTACGCCTACCTTCTCGCCATCGCGCAAAGGAACCATATCGCGGGTCAAGGCACCTTCGTTATAGGCATTTACATTGTGCAGGAAGTAGGTACTCTGACTTACACCATGGAGCTTACTGCCCGGTGTAGAGTCCATATTCTGAGGCACGTTGGTACCGGTACCCATGAAGATGGCATCATAACCGGCACGGAAGAGGCTGTCGATGGTGACATTGTTCTCGCCCACCATACAGTTGGTGATAAACTGCACGCCCAAGGCAGCAATCTTGCTCACCTCATCGCGCACCACAGTCTTTGGCAAGCGATACTCCGGAATACCGTACATCAGTACGCCACCCGGTTCAGCCTGTCCTTCAAAAATCGTTACATTGAATCCCTGTCTTGCCAAATCACCGGCTACGGTAAGTCCTGCAGGACCCGAACCGATTACAGCCACTCTACCACGGGTTTTCTGTGGCAGGAGCTCACGGGAGAGATTCATCTTGGTATCGAAATCAGCGATAAACTGCTCCAATTTTCCAATCTGTACAGGTTTTCCCTTCTTGCCGAGCACACAATGTCCCTGGCACTGCTTCTCGTGAGGACACACGCGTCCACAGATAGCCGGCAGATTGCTCTTGGCATTGATGATGCTCATCGCAGCACCCATGTTACCCATCGACAGTTCGTGTACGAAATCCGGTATATCGTTTTCAATAGGGCATCCCTTCTTACACTGCGGAATCTTGCAATGCAGACATCTCTTGGCTTCCTCAATCGCCTCTCGGGTAGTGAATCCCTCGTTTACCACCTGAAACATGCTAGGCTGTTCAGCTGTGTTATTCTGTTGATCAATCTGTTCACTCATAATCTACTACTCTTCTTTGTCTTCTGTTTTTTCCTATTTCTGCTGCTTGATTTCGATGTCTTCCTTCACATGATTTCTGATTTTGGTGAGGAAGAGTTTCATGCGCTTGGCATCCTTGTGATCGATGATATCGATGAGTTCAGCCAGCTCTTCGCGAATCTGGGCCACCTGTCCAGATGTATATGGGTTGAAGAGGATTTCCTGCAAGAGATAGTCATCTTCGTTCAATACGCCCTTGGCTATCTGCATGTGGCGCTTGAAGGTGGTACCAGGAGCATCCTGATGCTTCATCACCGCCGCAAAGGCAAAAGTGCTGACAAACGGAATACTCAGCGAGTAAGCCACCGTCTGGTCGTGCTCATCAAAGGTGTACTCATGCAGGCTCAGTCCGAGCTTCTGATAGAGATCCTTAAAGAAAATCTTACCCATATAGTCGCCCTCCTTGATGATGACCGCATTCTCCTCGGAGAGCTGGTTCAGGTTGGCGAATGTAGGACCGAACATCGGGTGGGTGCTCACGTAGCGGAAGCCGCTCTTGTCGTAAAACTCCTGCAATCCTGTCTTCACCGACGCAATGTCGCTGATGATACAGTCTTTAGAGAGATGTGGCAGCAACTCCTCGAATGCCGGGATGGTGTATTTCACGGTCACAGCATTGATGACGAGTTCCGGGCGGAACATCTCCACCTCCTCCATCTTGGTGAAACGGTAGCAGTTATAGGTGAAGCGCAGTCGCTTGGCATCCTTTTCATACACAGCCACCTCGTGGTCGAAGCTGAGCAGGTCGATGAAAAAGCTTCCCATCTTTCCTGCTCCCATTATCAAAATTCTCATTTCTTTATAATGTGAAGAATGAAGAGTGAAGGCCGAAGTCTTTCGTCCTCTACTCTTCACTTAATTTATTTCTGATTCAGAATTTCCAACTGCTGGCGAACACTCTCCTCGTGGATATGCTCAAAGATCTGGGCAGCAAACTCTGGGCTCATTCCGCAGAGTGAAGCCTGGGCACCACGCTTCTCGAGAATCTCGTTGTAGCGGTTGGTCTGTACGATTGTCATATTGTGCTCCTTCTTGTAGGTACCGATTTCGCGGCATACACGCATACGCTTGGCAAGGAGATCCATCAGCTGGTTGTCACACTCATCAATCTGACCGCGCAGCTGATGCAGACCCTCTGTAGAATAATGCTCATCACGAACTACGAGGAGGCTCAGGATGTAATCCAGGATATCTGGAGTAACCTGCTGCTTGGCATCGCTCCATGCATCATCAGGAGAGCAGTGGCTCTCTACGATCAGACCGTCGAAACCCAGGTCCATAGCCTGCTGGCAGAGAGGAGCGATGAGGTCGCGGCGACCGCCGATGTGGCTAGGGTCGCAGATGATAGGCAACTGAGGAATGCGGCGGTGCAGCTCGATAGGAATCTGCCACATAGGAAGATTGCGGTAGATCTTCTTGTCGAAGCTGGAGAAACCGCGATGGATGGCACCGAGTCGCTTGATACCAGCCTGGTTGATACGCTGGAGCGCACCGATCCAGAGCTCAAGATCCGGATTCACCGGATTCTTCACCAGCACCGGAACATCCACGCCCTGAAGGCTGTCTGCCAGTGCCTGCATAGCGAATGGATTGGCAGAAGTACGGGCTCCCACCCACAGAACATCGATTCCATATTTCAAGGCGAGCTCCACATGCTCAGGAGTAGCCACCTCGGTAGCAGTGAGCATACCGGTCTCCTCCTTCACCTGCTTCATCCAAGGCAAGGCAATCTCGCCATTTCCCTCGAAGCCTCCAGGTTTGGTACGTGGCTTCCATACACCAGCGCGGAACATGTGGCAGCCTTTAGCAGCCAGCTGCTTGGCGGTAGTCATAACTTGCTCTTCAGTCTCTGCAGAGCATGGGCCTGCAATGACGATAGGGCGTTCCTGATCACTAGGGAGATTCAATGGTTCTAATTCTAATTCCATAGTCGTATATTTTAATTTTTTATTTTTTACTTTCCAAAGACTTTTCTGATTCTTTCCAGTGCCTCCTTCATTTTCTCATCCTTGGCACAGAGGCTGATGCGGATGTATCGCTTGCCGTTGCTTCCGAAGATGAATCCAGGGGTGATGAATACGCGCGCCTCGTGGAGAATCTTCTCTGTGAGGTCTTCAACATCGGCGTATTTCTCCGGAATCTTGCCCCAGAGGAACATGCCCACCTGGTTAGGATCAAACTTGCAGTCCAATACCTGCATGATCTGCTCGGCTATGTCGCGGCGGCGGCGATAGTTGGTGATGTTGTTCTCACGGTGCCACTCGTCGGTATTGTTGAGCATGGCCTCGGCAGCAGCGAGCTGGATTCCGCGGAAGCATCCGTTGTCGATGTTGCTCTTCACCTTCAGGATCCAGGAGATAAACTGCTTGTTGCTCGAAATCATAGCCACACGCCATCCCGGCATGTTGTGGCTCTTGCTGAGCGAATTGAATTCGATGCAGCAGTCCTTGGCGCCCGGCACCTGCATGATGCTCAGCGGATGCTCGTTGAGGATGAGCGAATAAGGGTTGTCGTTCACCACCACGATGTTGTGGTCCTTGGCAAACTTCACGAGTCGCTCGTAGGTCTCCATCTTTGCCACGCCTCCGGTCGGCATGTTCGGATAGTTGGTCCACATCAGCTTCACGTGGCTGAGATCCATCTTCTCCAGCGCCTCGAAGTCTGGCTGCCATTCATTGTCCTCGCGCAGGTCGTAATAGGTAATCTTGGTGCCGAGAATCTTGTTGATGGCAGTATAGGTAGGATAGCCCGGGTTTGGGATGAGCACCTCGTCGCCAGGGTTACAGAAGGCGAGCGTAACGTGCAGGATTCCCTCCTTGCTACCAATGAGGGGCTGGATTTCCGTAGCCCAGTCAAGATCCACGTCATACCATCTCTTGTAATAACCAGCCATCGCCTTGCGCAACTCCGGGATGCCCACCGTAGGCTGATATCCGTGTGCAGCAGGGTTATGGGCTACCTCGCAGAGCGTATCGATGGTCTGCTTAGAAGGCGGCATGTCTGGACTTCCGATGGCGAGGCTGATGATGTCCTGTCCCTCGGCATTAAGCTTAGCCACTTCCTTCAGCTTTCGGCTGAAGTAGTATTCCTGTATTTCTGTTACTCTATTGGCTGGTTGTATCATTTTTTATTCTCTTTTATTATGAAATGTTACTATTCTTTTTCCTCATATTCTCCCAGCACCGTGAGTTTCTTCACGAGTGGTGTGATGGCATCGATGCTCTGGCGATAGCGGGTCAGATTATCGAAGGTGAGATCCACGTAGAAGAGATATTCCCATTCATGACCGATGCTTGGCAGCGACTGGATCTTGGTGAGATTGATGTCGTAGAAGCTCAGGATGGTGAGAACCTTGGAGAGCGAACCCTTGTCGTGTGAAAGGCTGAAGACGATGCTCGCCTTGTTGGCCTTTTCGATAGGTCGGAGAAGAGCGGCCTTCTGCGGATTGCAGACCACGAGGAATCGGGTGTAGTTGTGCGGATTGTCGTGGATTCCCTCCTGCAATACCTTCATGCCATACATCCTGGCAGCGTAGGCAGAACAGATGGCTGCCCATCCGTGAACCTGGTGCTGGGCGATGAATGCGGCAGAACCTGCGGTATCCTCAGCCTCCACCGCCTTGAGATCGGGATGATTGGCGAGGAACTTGCCACACTGCATCAGCGCTACAGGATGAGAGTGAACCTCCTGCAGGGTGCTCCAGTCGTCGGAAGGCAGGCAGCAGATGCTGTGCTCGATGTGGAGCTTGTGCTCTCCCACCACGGTGGTTCCGCTCTCCCGGAGCAGCTCGTAGTTGTGGAGCAGACTGCCGGCGATGGTGTTCTCGATGGCGCAGATGCCGATGATGGTAGGATCTCGCTTGATGTTCTCAAACACCTCCTCGAAGGTAGCGCAACAGATTAACTCTATCTGCTCGCCCTGGAAATACTCGTGGGCGGTAATGTCGTGGAAGGATCCCAACTCTCCTTGTATTGCAATTCTCTTCATTGTTTCACTCTCTTTTTTACATTATCTCCTGATTTTGGAAAACGGATTTTCGGAAAACGTTTTTTGAAACAGATTATTTCGAAAACGCTTATGGAAAACGGATTCGAGTTTTACGAAAAACGGTCCTGCTCACAATAGAGCGGGACCGTTTCGATGATTTCAAGAATCTTATATCCTAAGTTGAAATATATACGCAACTTCCCGCTTTACAATTGCTTGCAAAGTAAAAGTAATAGCTAAAAAAGTAAGCGTTCAACTTTTCCATTTTCTTATTCTTTTATTTGTTATTCACTTATTGCTGAGCCATCAGTCTTCAGAAAGACTCTGCTCTGCTGAGCCATTATCCTTGGAAGAAGTAGCTCAGATGGAGCATCAACCGATGAAAGTCTCAACTCGTTTGCAAAAGTAACACTTTTCTTTGATACCACCAAACAAATTGTCAGTTTTTTCTTTATTTTCCTTATATTTTCTGCTTTTCAGCAGATTTTCAGCAGATTTTTATCAGAAAAAGCCCTAAACTGGCAGATTTTTATCAGCATTCGTATCATTTCGAAAGAACATTTACCGGCATTTTCAGGCAATTATCGGCAATGTTCTCTTCCTTCAGCCTTAAACTCTCCGGTAAGCTCCTCTATTTTCTCGGGATTCAGCTGCAGATATCTCTGCATATCCTTTCCGGCTCCCTCCTTATCGCCCATCTGCATCAGCAGATTGCCTCGTTTCAGCAGGTTCTTGCTCAGCGCAGCCTTGTTCTCAGCATCCTCGCTGCAAACTTCCGCCCGCTTCTCCTGTTCCGCTATCTGCTGCGTAAGAGCTGCTACGAGCAGAACGGGATTCATATCATTCAAATCCATCATACCTCTTTTATATATTAATTTATATATTAACCTGAACCTTTATAGTGACCCCAAAACAGATTGTTCTGGGGTCGCTTATATATAATAATGTGTAATTTTTCTGTTGGCGACCAGCATTTACTTGATGGCACCGATAATTTCAGTCACCGACTTGCAGCCGTGAGCATCAAGCCACTCGTTCATACCATCCTTCACCTTCTTGGTTACGGCAGGATCAATGAAGTTGGCAGTACCGATTTCGATGGCTGTAGCACCGCACATCATAAACTCGATGGCATCCTTGGCATTCTGGATACCGCCCAGTCCTACTACCGGAATCTTCACGGCATGAGCCACATCGTAAACCATGCGCAATGCCACAGGCTTGACGCAAGGGCCACTCAAACCGCCAGTACGGATGCTCAGCAGCGGCTGGCGCTTCTCGATATCCACCGCCATACCCATCAATGTGTTAATGAGCGAAACAGAGTCGGCCCCCTCAGCCTCTACCGCACGGGCGATGTCGGCAATGCTGGTTACGTTAGGCGAAAGCTTCACGATCAAGGTCTTGTCATACACCTTGCGCACCGCCTTTACCACGCTTGCAGCACCCTCGCAGGTAACGCCGAAAGCCATACCGCCATCCTTTACGTTAGGGCAGGAAATATTCAGTTCGATGGCAGGAATCTTATCCAGCTCATTCACGCGTGCAGCACACTCCGCATAACTTTCAGGCGAGTGTCCGCTCACGTTTACGATCATATTGGTATCGATGTCCTTGATCTGAGGATAGATGTGCTCGCAGAAGTACTCCACACCCTTGTTCTGGAGACCCACGCAGTTGAGCATTCCCTGTGGAGTTTCAGCCATGCGTGGATAGTCATTTCCCTCGCGTGGTTCCAGGGTAGTACCCTTTACAATGATACCTCCGATTTCCTCCAGCGGAACGAAATCAGCAAACTCCAATCCGTAGCCGAAAGTTCCCGATGCAGTCATCACTGGATTCTTCAGCTTCAAATCCTTTATATTTACACTTAAATCAGCCATAATCTTTCTTAATCAAATAATATTCTATTACAATTATCTACCAGAAGCATCTGGTTTAGATATCCCAGGTGAGCTGCTTGATGTTGATGACCGGACCATCCTTGCAAACGCACTTATGACCCTCGGTGGTCTTCTCCACGCAGCAGAGGCAGGCACCTACGCCGCACGCCATCTTGTTCTCCAGGGAAACCTCGCACTCCACACCAGCCTTCTTGGCAAAGCGAGCCACGCTCACCATCATCGGCTTCGGACCGCAGGTAGAGATCATGTCAAACTGCTCGTTCTCCAGCACAGAGTGATTGGTTACGAAACCCACCTCGCCGGCAGAGCCATCCTCGGTAGTGATGCATACCTTTCCTATCTTGGCAAACTCATCCAGCTCCAGCAGGTCGGAAGCCTTGCGGGCACCCAGCAGGAAGGTTACATCAGCACCAAACTCCTTGATGAGTTTTCCGAAGTAGAGCAGAGGAGCCACACCTACGCCACCACCCACGAGGAGATACTTCTGACTCTTCTCTGCAGGCATGGTGAAACCATTGCCCAGAGGCAGCATACAGTTGAGCGTATCGCCAGCCTGAAGCTTTCCGAGCTGGCGGGTTCCGTCGCCCACCATGGCAACGAGCAGCCAGAGCTGGTTGGTTTCTCTATCCACGAAATTGATGGAGATAGGACGGCGAAGCATGGTGGCAGGCGAATGATCTACCTTTACTTCTACGAATTGTCCAGGCAGGATTTCCGGCAGAGGTTTCTCGTCGGTAAGCTTAATCAAGACGTGCTTATCGCTGAGTGCTTCTACAGAAACCACCTTAAGGTCTAGAACATATTTTTTCATCTTATTGCTATTTTAATGCTTGTTGTTAATGCTTGTTGTTATACCTATTTATATATAGGCAGTGCAAAGGTACAACAAAATTCGAACTTCACAAAGAGAAAGAGCGATTTTTTCAGCTCCCCCTCCTTCTTTATTCCTACTTTATTCCCGACAGCAGAGCACCGGCCTATTTCTTCGGAACGAAAGTCTCCCAGGTCTGGTCATCGTAGAAGATGCGGATCTCGGTAATCTTACGCTGCGGTTTGTCCACATATTTAACCGCAGCATTGGCGATATTTTTAGGTGTCCTTTTTACACCGTGTGTTTGAGGCTGGTCAAAGAGCGATGGAGAAGTAGGGGAGTCGGATCCCTCGCTGCCCCCGAAATCCAGGGTAGGCTCCACCACGCCGCCAACGCCACCTATGCCCCCATGGCTTCCGCCCATGCCTGCTGCCGAAGCACCTGTACCAGCCACACCTACAGCGTCTCCATACATATCGAGCGAATCCTCATCCGCTCCGTTTTCACCTCTGGCTGAAGCACCCGCCTGGGCACCTTCCACCTTATTAATATACATAGGAGGAGTACCATAAAGCAACCACTCAAGGTTCACCTGAGGCAACTTTTTCTTGATTGCATCCACGATGTCGAGCGATGGTTTTGTGCGATCATTGAAGATGCTGCTCAGGGTCGCTGTCGACTTTCCGATGAGCTGCGCGAAGTTCTGTTGGTTGAGGTGTTGGTCCTCCATGATCTGTCTGATTCTGTCTTTCATCACTATGTTTGAATTTGATTTTTTACGATGTTTTATTTCCGAACAGGGCCGTTTTTGGCCCATTTTTCTTAGATTTTACAAAGATAAAGCAAAAATTTGGTTTTACCAAACTTTTCGGGAAAAATTTTGTTTTTTAAACTTTAGGTTTGTATTTACAAATTTAAACTTCCAATCTTTACTTTCTTAGTTTTATGGTTTAGATTTACAAATCTAACTTTAGTAATCTAAAGCTTTTACAATGATATGCTTTACTTAAAACTCTTATTTCACTGAGTTTCAAAGCCTTTATTCCCTATAAATAGGCATTTCAGCCACTTTTATGCATCTTTCTTGTGACAAATGCAAAATCGCAACCTTACTCAAAACAACAGAAATCTATAAAACACTGGGTTTCAATATGTTTTCACTTCGATAACTCGTTTGTATATTTATACATTCATATTTCAAAACCGCCCGATTTACATTTACATTTATAAATTCACTCTCTTTTTTCTCCGATTTAGTTTTCTTTAGTTTAGATTCATAAATATAAAGAACGATTTACAAAACACACATTTACATCACTAAATTACAGAAACGTAAACCTTAATAAATGCAAACACTAAAAAAAGAGGGGCTGAGGATGGCAAATTTTTCCATTTTGAGCGTTTTCAAGCCTGTTGGTCGGGTTTTGCTCAAAAATGCGAGTATTGAAGGGGGTTATTTTCGTTAACTAGCTGATATTCATTATAGTTAACTACGATTTCAGCGAAAACTGAAAAATGACCATCTAGATGAGAAATCCATCCAAACGAGAGATTCCCCACGAGAAAAACAAAAAAAATAGCGCCCGTTTTCCCGATAACGAACGCTATTTTCACCACTTTCAGGAAGCTAAACGCCCTCCCCGATTCCAGATCATTTCATTTCTCCGACAAGACGAAGGAGGAGTAAAAATCAGCCTCTCTCCCACCCTCGCCCATCGACGGATTTTTGGAGCCGGAAAGCAGCCTAATGGAGGATGAAAAAGATGAGTTCTCTCATCAATTCGCCTGCCGAAGTAAACGGATTATCGATGCCCTTGCTCTTCGCATCCACCTCTTTCAGCTTCTCGATAATCTGCATCACTTTCACTCCGGAATAGTTTCTCATTCCCATCGTATAATCGCGCACCGCCCAGGTTCCGCGCAAATCCAGGAATTTTGCAAGCTCATTTTCGTTCTGCTTATTCGGAGCATAATAGGCTATCATCAGATTCTGGAAATAACTGAAGAGCAACGGGAGGAGCGCATAGAGCGAACCCGACTTCGGGTTGCTGTCAAAATAGTTTATTATCTGATTTGCCTTGAAAACATCACGCTGGATGATGGCGCTGCGAAGTTCGAAAGCATTGAAGTCCTTGCTCACTCCTATTTCACGTTCCACCACATCCGGAGTCACCCGTCGGTCGGAGTCAGGAAGAGAGATGAGCAGCTTGTCGAGTTCGGAGGTGAGGCGATGAAGATCAGCACCGATATGATCTGCCACCATCTGCACCGCCTTCGGTTCGATGGTTGCCTTGCGAGCCTTGAGATAGGTTTCAATGAAACCCGGAAGCTGACGGTCGTAGAGCTTCTTGCTCTCGAACACCACTCCCACCTGTTCGGCTCTCGGGATGAACTTCTTTCTGCGGTCGATACTGCCGTTTTTGTTACAGATGACGAGAACGGTGGATTTCACCGGTTTCTCGAGATACTTTTCCAGGGCATCCAGGCTCTTCAGATTCTGTGCTTCTTTTACAATCACCACCCTGAATTCCGCCATCATCGGATATCCCTTACACTGATCCACCACCTGCACCGCCGTGGTATCCGCCCCGAAAAGCACGGTCTGGTTGAAGTCCCGCTCTTCCGGCTGGAGCACGTTTTCGGCGATATAATCGCAGATCTTGTCTATATAGAAAGGTTCGTCGCCCATCAGAACATACACGGGCGCAAACTTCCGAGCCTTGAGATCTTTCATGATCGACTCGTAACTTATTGCATTTTTCTTTTCTGCCATTGATTTATTTTTTGTATCTTTGCACTGTGATTCCAGCCTGCCATTCATCTGTCTGCACAGAGAATACAGCCTGCAATCCATTTGCAAAGGTACAAAAATAAATCGAACTATATATATAATAAGGTATAAAAAATGATTCGCTTGAACTTACCAACCTTCGAAATGAAGGTTTCGGGCACGAAACAGCAGCCCAAGATACTGGATGTGCTGCGCAGGAAATACGTAGCCATCACGCCCGAAGAATGGGTGCGCCAGCACTTCGTACACTATCTCATCGAACACAAGGGCTACCCTGCCTCGCTGCTCGCCAACGAGATTCAGCTGAAATGCGGCGACAAGGTGCTGCGTGCCGACAGCGTGCTCTACAGCCGCGAGCTCCGCCCCAGGATGATTATCGAATACAAGGCACCGCATATCCCCATCACGCAGAAGGTATTCGATCAGATTTCGGTATATAATCTCCTGCTCCACGTAGATTATCTGGTGGTGAGCAACGGACTGGAGCACTATATCTGCCGGATGGATTACGACGATAAAAAATATTTATTTCTCGAAGAGATTCCCGACTATTCTGATTTATTGACAATATAGGAAAATCAGACAGAAAGGCAGACACCCAGCTTCTCTCCCATCACTGCATCATCACCCCCAAAACGCCCCATTTATCCCCCTCCAAAATTTGCGTATTTCCGGCCAATTGTACAGATGCTCAGAAATACGCAAATTTTGAAGGGCTTTTTTAGCCGCCATTTCAGTTATTTTTTAATAAAAATCGGCGCAACATTTTGCATTCTACCTATTTATTATTACCTTTGCAGCAATTTAAACATAAAAAAGGTAATGGCAAAAGAAAATATAAAGATAGCCGTAGCCGGAACAGGCTATGTAGGATTGAGCATCGCCACGCTGCTGAGCCAGCATCACGAGGTGGTGGCTGTGGATGTGGTTCCCGAAAAGGTGGAACTCATCAACCACCGCCGCTCGCCTATCCAGGACGAATACATCGAGAAATACCTGGCAGAGAAAAAGCTCAACCTCAAGGCTACTACCGATGCAGCCGCAGCCTACAGGGATGCCGACTTCGTGGTAATCGCCACGCCAACCAACTACGACCCCGTGAAGAACTACTTCGACACATCGCATGTAGAAGAGGTCATCCAGCTGGTCAAGGAGGTGAACCCCGATGCCATCATGGTCATCAAGAGCACCATCCCAGTGGGCTACACCGAGAACATACGCCGGAAGATGGGCAGCGAAAACATCATCTTCGCCCCGGAATTCCTGCGCGAGAGCAAGGCGCTCTACGACAATCTCTACCCTAGCCGCATCATCGTGGGCAGACCGGCAGGAGATGAGCGACTCGACCAGGCGGCGCATCTCTTCGCAGAACTCCTGCAGGAGGGAGCCATCAAGGAGAACATCGACACCCTCTTCATGGGACTCACAGAGGCAGAGGCTGTGAAACTCTTCGCCAACACCTACCTGGCGCTCCGGGTAAGCTACTTCAACGAGCTGGACACATACGCCGAAATGAAGGGACTCGACACCCAGGCCATCATATCGGGTGTGGGACTGGACCCTCGCATTGGCACCTTCTACAATAATCCGTCGTTCGGATATGGCGGCTACTGTCTGCCGAAGGATACTAAGCAGCTGCTGGCAAACTATGCCGACGTGCCCGAGAATCTGATCCAGGCCATCGTAGAGAGCAACCGCACCCGCAAGGATTTCATCGCCGACCGGGTACTCCACATGGCAGGCTACTACGATTACGCCAACCAGAACAACTACCGCGAGGAGGAAGAGAAGCCTTGCACCATCGGCGTGTATCGCCTCACGATGAAGAGCAACAGCGACAATTTCCGCCAGAGCAGCATCCAGGGCGTAATGAAGCGCATCAAGGCAAAGGGCGCCCAGGTTATCATCTACGAACCTACGCTGAAGAGCGGAACCACCTTCTTCGGCAGCCGCGTGGTAAACGACCTGGAGGATTTCAAGAAGCAGAGTCAGGCGATCATCGCCAACAGATACGATAAATGCCTCGACGATGTGAAGGAAAAAGTCTATACCCGGGATATCTTCCGAAGAGACTAACGCCCTTAAAAGGGCAAAAGCTTTAAGAATATCGCAAATAACAATTAAAAAAAAAGATAAAAATGGCAAAGTTAGTAATCAATTCCTATGAGGATTTTGCATCTCACCTCGGTGAGAAGTTAGGTGAATCAGACTGGTTGCAGATCGACCAGGACCGTATCAACAAGTTTGCAGACGCAACCCTCGATCCACAGTGGATTCACGTAGATGTAGAGCGCGCAAAGGTAGAAAGCCCTTACCACAGCACCATCGCTCACGGCTACCTCACCCTCTCTGTACTGCCTTATCTCTGGCAGCAGATCATCGAGGTAAACAACATCAAGATGCTCGTAAACTATGGTATGGATGAGATGCGTTTCGGTCAGCCGGTCATCACCGGTTCACGTGTTCGCCTCGTGGCAACACTCCATGATATTCAGAATCTCCGTGGTATCTGCAAGACCAGCATCAAGTTTACCATCGAGATAGAAGGCCAGCGCAAGCCAGCACTTTCTGGTATTGCCCAGTTCCTCTACTATTTCGAGAAATAAAAAAGATACCTCTAAATAGTCAGCACTTGCCCCCTTCCGAAGTTGCATGCTTCTTTTCTTAGCATACAGCAGAAGTCGGGGGCTTTTTTCAACTTGATTATCATTCAGAAAAATCAGTATATATGGCAGCAGGAAAATGGATAGGAGGTTTTCTGGGATTCATCACCGCAGGACCTCTTGGCGCCCTTGCAGGATTCGCCCTCGGATCGCTCTTCGACCATGGGCTAGACGAGGTCAACAAGCCTGGCAGTGAGGGACATAACAACAGAGAATACTCCAACGCCTACGAAGCTTACAGCGGATATGGCAGCGGAGGATATGGAAACGGAAGTTACGGCGGCTACGGTCAGCAGCACGCCTACGAGGGAGAGCGAAATAGTTTTATGTTCTCGCTCCTGGTTCTCGCCTCATACATTATCAATGCAGATGGCAGGATCATGCATTCAGAGATGGAGCTGGTGCGCCGGTTCCTACTCCAGAACTTCGGTATGGCAGCGAAGCAGCAGGGCGAGGAAATCCTCCTCAAGCTCTTCGAGCAGCAGAAGCGTATGGGCATGCAGCAGTATCGCACGGTAATACAGGACAGCTGTCATCAGATACGTGCCAACATGATGTACGAGCAGCGCCTGCAGTTGCTCAACTTCCTCGTGATGATAGCCCAGGCAGACAATGTGGTTTCTCCTGAGGAGATTCAGGCGCTGAAGGAAATAGCCCTCCATATGGGTCTGGAAGCATCGGATGTAGATCAGATGCTGGGCATGCATGGCGGCGGTTCATCGGCCACATCTGCCACTTCGCTGGAAGATGCCTACCGCATCCTCGGTGTCTCCCCCGACGCTTCCAACGACGAGGTGAAGGCAGCCTATCGCAAGATGGCGCTCAAGCATCACCCCGACAAGGTAGCAGCTCTGGGCGAGGATGTTCGCCGTGCCGCCGAGAAGAAATTCCAGGAAATCAATGATGCCAAGGATAAGATCTACAAGGCTAGAGGCATCTAGGAAAAGGATTTCAACAAGGAAATTCATATACAGCAAGGATATTCATATACAGCAAAAGTGCCGATAGGTGAATCCTACCGGCACTTTTTTTATTTGATGTGTTAAGACATGCAGCTCGTCACGCCCAGAGAGGCGGCAATGGCGGTCAAAATAGATAGTACTATCTGAAATACAGTTTTCCAAGTTTCTTTCTTCATAGGCATTTTTTAGTGATTAATGATTAGCGATAAATTCCGTTAGGCGTTTCGGCGGATTTGCAATCCGCCGTTAAAAAACGTCCTAA
>NZ_QSQJ01000060.1:0-11891 GCF_003436715.1 Prevotella sp. TF12-30
ACTTTTTATTGTAGCTTGACACAGTTTAGTTTACACTCTCAAAAACAACTGTTAACTGTTAACTCTGTTAACCCCAGTTGTTCTTCCGCTCTTAATCATTCTAAAATCTTATCTATTATCTCCAATAAGAAATCTCCAATAAGCATACTATACTATTGAACAACAACTTTCTTCACGCAGCCATCGCTATACTTCACGATGTTCAAGCCCTTGGCAGGCACTTCCAATCGCTGACCATCCGCTGCATAGCGAGAGATTTCCTTAGCATCGCCAGAGGTCATAATATGATTGATGCCAGTTGCATCATACTCTACGATATTTGCAAATATACCCCAATTTGAAAGCCAATAATCATCATAAGTCCCTTTTGGAACATACAAGATGCATTTTTCCGTATTTGCATCCTTAAAAGTAGAAGCAAAAATTGATAAAGGAGATTTCCAACTTACATATACGCTGGTCAAGCCGCTGCAACCTTCAAAAGCAGAACTACCTATTGAGGTGACACTGGAAGGAAGGGTCAAGCTAGTCAAGTTTACACCTTTATAAAAAGAATAACTGCCAATTTTATCCACACCAGAAGGTATTTCTAACTTTGTAAGTTCCTGCCCATTGTGATAGTATTTAATTTCATCAACGGGAATCTTTGTCCAATCGTCGTGACTATAAGCAAGGCAGGTTTCTAAATCAGAATCTAAGAGACAATTACACTCTTTTAAATTATTGCACCTCTCAAAAGCAGACCAATCTATCTCGGTGACACTAGAAGGAAGGGTGAGGCTGGTCAAGCCGCTGCACGACTCAAAAGCATGACCACCTATCGAAGTGACACTGGAAGGAAGGGTGAGGCTGGTCAAGCCGCTGCACCACGCAAAAGCATAATCACCTATCGAAGTGACACTGGAATGAAGGGTGAGGCTGGTCAAGCCGCTGCACCACGCAAAAGCATGACCACCTATCGAAGTGACACTGGAAGGAAGGGTGAGGCTCGTCAAGCCTCTGCAATCTGCAAAAGCATAATAATCTATCGTGGTGACACCGGAAGGAATGGTGAGGCTAGTCAAGCCGCTGCAGTACCTAAAAGCAAACTCACCTATTGAGGTGACACTGGAAGGAAGGGTGAGACTGGTCAAGCCGCTGCACTTCTCAAAAGCATGACCACCTATCAAAGTGACACTGGATGGAAGGGTGAGGCTGGTCAAGCTGCTGCAACCACTAAAAGCATAATCACCGATGACATCATCCGATGTTGTATAATAATAAGAATTATGATCATAATAATCATAATAACCATAATAAAAATCTCCTCCCTCCACTATTTTAGCCTCTGAGAGATCCAAAGTCACCAACTTTCCCTCAGTGCCCATTCCCTTATAGTCACACCCCGCCATTTCGCGTATGAAACGAAGATCAGTGCCATTAATCTCACCCATAATCTTAAGATTGGTAATCTTATATTTCTTTGTATCCCCAATCTTACTTGGTAAAGTTCCTGCCTCTTCCAATTTGATAGTGATTTGCTTTGTTATCAAATCACCATCAGCTGCATGGATTGCCAAGCACCCCAACAGCATAAATACTGCTGTTACAAACAGACCTTTTAATGTAAATGTTCTCATATATCTTTTCTTAAATTATTATTCTTTTGTTGCTAATATTGCTGTAACAAAATCCTTAAAATCTTTTCTTTTTACTTTTCCACAAATCTGACATTTAGGATTCATCTGTGAATTTATGACATAATAGTCACCCTCACGCTCAATACAAGCATGAGCAAAACTATTGCGCAAATGCTTAAATAACGGTTTACAAACCTCCTTTCCCTTGTAACACAGAGTATTTGGTGTCTCTGGGAAACTCAGCTTTATTTTATTTTTGCTTGTATCATGAATCAAAGAAACTTTGTTTTTAATCTCAAATGGCACTTTCATATAGAAATATCCCTTATGATTACGCTTCCCCTCATTTTCATACTGATACAGAACGTCATATAAAAGCTTGAGGTCATCAGGCTTCAAAGAAGTTTTAAATTGTCCCATACACAAAAAGTTTATTGATTTTTATTGCGCTCTGCGATGATTTTATTGTATTCATTTTTAGTAAAATCCTGTCCACATTGCGTGCAAACATAATCACCAGTTTTCTCCTCTACATAGCCCCACCCCAAATGAGTTTCTTTCTCAAATTTAGGATGTGAACAAGGTTTGTTCCCCCATAATTTACGAAGTTCTTCTGCTTTTAAAAAATCCATATCGTTTCCTTTCCAAACCAACCCAATCACCCAAGGCTAGCAGCTAAAAAAAAACAGAAAGCGTGGGATCTCCTTGCTGCTCGTCCCACGTTCTGAGGCCTTCGCATTGCCCTACACTGTTGAACGAGCAACGTCGAAGCCCACGCCGATATGAATACACTTATCCCAATACAAGTATAAGACACATTGCATTACACAATATGCCATACCAGTAAAGGGATGTGGATAAACACATCCCGAGAGCATCTACCGTTGCGTTGTTCGTGACAGTGTAAGAAAGTTGCGAAGTTTCAGAACGTCAAGAACAAAGCGTCAAGTAAACGCCTTATTGTTATGTCGGAATACCTCAACCCTCCCTATTCCTCTTCTCAGCATCACCCATCAATTAAGAAGGAAGAAGCCTCAACTCGGCGTGAGCAGAATTGGTATCCACTTGCAAAGGTAAACAAAATAATCGAAAAGTTGCACATCTTTCACCAACTTTTTTGCTAGCAACATAGAAAAAAGTATGTGTGAGGGCACACAAGGGGAAATATCAATGATAAAATCTAGAAAATGTTCGAGCTGTACGGTTGAAAGTGAATAGAAAAAGAGCGGAAAAACAACTGTTAACTGTTAACTCTGTTAACCCCCAGTTGTTCTTCCGCCCTTAAACTTTTATTCTGCCAACAGCTTCTCTGCCATCGCTTTACCCAGCGCCTCGCACTGCGCCTTTACCTCTGGAGTAATCGCCTGCTTCATATCTACCGGCTCGCCCACTGGCTCGTAGTGGAGCTTGGTTTCGTTCCACTCCTGAATCTTAGCCACAGCCTTGCTTGCCCAGCAATGAGAACCGTACCAGCCTAAGAGGTGGTTCTTGACGTCCTTATTGGCAAGTTCGGAGAGGAGAACCTCCATCTCGTGATAAAGACCGGCATTGTAGGTTGGAGCACCTACGATAAGCCCCCTGTAGCGGAAGATGTCGCGCAGGATGTAGCTGTGGTGAGTCTTCGAGATATTATACATTACGATGTTCTTCACACCTGCCTTGCTTGCTGCACGGGCGATGATTTCAGCCATACGCTCGGTGTTGCCGTACATGGTGCCGTAGCAGATGACCAAGCCTGGCTCCGTCTCATACTTCGACATCTTATCATACATGCCGATAACCTTCTCAATATGCTCGTGCCAAACCGGACCATGGGTTGAGCAGATGTAATCCAGATCCACGCCAGCCAACTTCTTCAAGGCATTCTGAACAGGGATTCCATACTTACCCACAATGTTTGAGTAGTAGCGAACCATCTCCAGCCAGAAAGTCTCGCAGTTGATTTCCGTATCGATGATTCCGCCGTTCAGCGCGCCGAAGCAGCCGAACGCATCGCCCGAGAAGAGCACCTTGTTCTTTGCATCGAGGGATACCATGGTTTCTGGCCAGTGAACCATAGGGATAAGGACAAAGCTCAGATCGTGGTTGCCCAAAGACAGGGTTTCGCCATTCTTCACCTCTACCACATCATCTGTTACGCCGTAGAAGCCTTCGAGCATTCCCAGAGTCTTCTTGTTGCCCACAATCTTGATGTTAGGGTAATATTTCTTGATGAGGGCGATGGAGCCGCTGTGGTCAGGTTCCATGTGGTTGATGATGAGGTAATCGATTTCGCGGTCGCCAATCACCTCGTGAATGTTCTCGAGGAACTGGGTGAAGAAATCTACCTCTACTGTATCTACCAACGCTACCTTCTCATCGTCAATGATATACGAGTTGTAGCTCACTCCGTTAGGCAAAGGCCAGAGGCCCTCGAAACGATGCTTGTTGCGGTCGTTAACGCCTACGTAATAAATCTTGTTTGTAATTTCTGTCATATCCTTATATTTTTATAATTCCTTCTTCTTTTGCTCTCCGAATTCCTTGGAAACATAATTGTAGATGTCCTTGCAGCATTCGGTGGAGAATTCCTGGGCGCTCTTCAGGAGGCTATCCCATTGCGCCTCAGATAATCCACGGTCGATATCCTCGCGAGTGATTCCATCCTTGATCAGTCCGAATACGAAACCGGCATTGAAGTTATCGCCGGCTCCGATGGTGCTCACCGGCTTCATCTTCTCCGAAGGATAACTCTTGGCAAAGCCGTTCTCGGCTCTCACCTCTACAGGCTCAGCGCCCTGGGTGCAGATAAACTTCTTGCAGTAGAAGCTGATTTCGGCATTATACACCTTATCCGCCTCCGGTTTCTTGTAGAGGATTCCGAAGTCCTCGTGGCTGCCACGCACAAAATCAGCATACTCCAGGTTCTCTATCAGATTAGGCGTAATCTTCATGATCTCATTCTGATGAGAAGCACGGAAGTTGATGTCGTAATAGAGGATGGCACCGTGATTCTTGGCGTACTCCAGGAAACCTGCCACCTGAGGACGAACCACCGGATTCAGGGCGAAGAACGAACCGAAGAGCACGATGTCGCCAGGATTGATTTCGGGAGTGGCAAATTCCAGCTGGTCGTGGGGATGGTCCTTGTAGAAGATGTAGTCGGCATTGTTGTTCTCGTCGAGGAACGCCAGCGAGAGCGGCGACTTCGATTCCGGAAAGATGCTCACATTATCGGCATTCACCCCATTATCTCTCAGAAACTGAATCACATACTCACCGATACGGTCGTTGCCCGCCTCGCTGATAAACGAAGCGTTCACGCCCGCACGTCCCAACGAGATGACTGCATTGAACGATGAGCCACCCGGTACTGCCTCTATCGGCTTGCCGTTCTTGAAGATGATATCAAGCACGGTCTCTCCTATTCCTATAACCTTACGCATTGTTTTATGTCTCTATTTATATTTTTTTGGGGACAAAGATAATTCTTTTTGGCGATAATGCAAAATAAATGCCCAATATTTTGGATAAATTACATTTTCAATGTAACTTTGCACCTTGAAATGAAATATAATACTTATACATTAGACAACGGACTCCGCATCATCCACCTGCCATCAGATAGCCAGGTGGTGTATTGCGGCTATCAGATAAACGCCGGCACCCGCAACGAGGAGCCGGGCGAGGAGGGCTTGGCTCATTTCTGCGAGCACGTCACCTTCAAGGGCACCGAGCGCCGAAAAGCCTGGCACATTCTCAACTGTCTGGAGAGTGTGGGCGGCGACCTGAATGCCTACACCAACAAGGAGGGCACGGTGTATTACTCCGCCATCCTGAAGGAGCACATCGCAAGGGCCGTGGACCTGCTTTCCGACATCGTCTTCCACTCGGTTTATCCGCAGGCGGAAATAGATAAGGAGGTGGAGGTAATCTGCGATGAGATAGAGAGCTATAATGATTCGCCTGCCGAACTGATTTATGATGAGTTTGAGAATATCCTCTTCAAGGGTTCGCCGCTGGGGCACAATATCCTGGGAACTGCCGAGCAGGTTCGGGCTTTCAAGACGGAGGATGCGCTGAGGTTCACGCAGAAGCTTTACCGGCCGGATAATGCGATATTCTTCGCATACGGGGATATTGATTTCAAGAAGCTGGTGAAGCTTATCCAGAAGGCTTTGGGAGAGTGCCCAAAAGGCCGAGAGCTTGCTTGCTCGGCGGATTGCAAATCCGCCGAAACGCCTACGGAAGAAAGGATTGCAGAAGAAACGCCTACTGGCGAAACACCTACGGATGAAAGGATTACAAAAGAAACGCCTACTGGCGAAACACCTACGGAAGAAATGGAAGCAGGCGATGCAAATCATAAAGTTCAAAGCTCAAAGTTCAATGTTCAAAGTAAAGTTGCTGGCCAGACAATCGTGATGCAGAAGAATACCCATCAGGCTCATGTGATGATTGGAACCCAGGCTTACGATGTGAACGACGACCGCCGAATGCCGCTCTATCTGCTTAATAATATGCTGGGCGGACCGGGTATGAACGCCAAACTGAACCTCGCCCTCAGAGAGCACAACGGCTTGGTTTACACCGTAGAAAGCACGATGGTGGCTTATGGCGACACGGGCACCTGGAGCATCTATTTCGGCTGCGATGAGCACGACGTGAAGCGCTGCCTCCGCCTGGTTCGCAAGGAGCTGGATAAGTTCATGCAGAAGCCATTGAGCGATGCGCAGCTCAAGGCTGCCAAGAAACAGATTAAGGGCCAGATAGGCGTGGCTTGCGACAACCGCGAGAACTTCGCCCTCGACTTCGGCAAGAGCTTCCTGCACTATGGCTGGGAGAAGAACGTTGACCGCCTCTACGAGCAGGTGGATGAGATTACCGCCGCCCAGATTCAAGCCGTGGCTCAGGAACTGTTCGATAAAGACAGGCTCACCACCTTGATTTTCAAGTAGTTTCTTGTTGAGCACACGAACCACAACAAGGATGTCCCTGCCCTCAATGCCCTGATCAAGGATATCGCAAACCGACGTGGCTTGACCTACATCGACCTCTTCTCTGAGTTCGTGACCCCTGGAACTCAGGAAATGAACCCGGATTACACCAACGACGGCTTGCATCTGCTCGGAAAAGGCTACCAGAACTGGGTTAGAATCCTGAAGCCTTATCTTGGAAAATAAAGAGAAACAAAGAAAAATAAAGAGAAACAAAGAAAAATAAAGAGAAACAAAGAAAATCGGGCTGTTAACTGTTAACCTGTTAACTGCCCGATTTCTTTTTCCTTAAAAACACCCAATAAGAACAAAACCTACGCTGCCATTCCCGGCGTTCCGTAATGACCATACTTGGCGATGAACTTAGCCGTCTTGGAGAAGGTATTATCCTCGTTCTTCACGATGAAGCCACGCTTCTTCCAGGTGCACAGGAGGACAGCAAGCTTCGTCTTGGTGCCATGAACCATGCAGACTTCCTGAATCTCAGCCTTATCAAAAGTATCATGAACGAAGAGCAGAAGATTGCTCACACCGGATGCATGATAGATAGAACGGTTGTCTGCATCTATCGCCTCCTGCATCTGATTGCCGAAGAAACGCATCTTGCACCACAAATCATACTTCACGCTCCATACGATGAAATCCTCTATCGCCTTCTCCCACTTCTCGCCATTCGCCAGATAGAGCACCATCGCCCTGCGGAAACCATTCGCCAAACCACGCTTGGCAAACTCGGCGTAAGGCTTGTTGTAAGCCAACTGAGCCAGTTCCATAAGCTCACTGCCCAGGCGCTCGATAAGCTGGCGCACCTTCCTGCACTCCTTGGAACCGCTGGCGGCATTCAACTGATGGATGTAAGGAGCCAGCTGCGACTTAAACTGCGCATCATAATTCCCCACAACCGGACAAGGAGCGAACTCGGGAAGGAAGATAGTGGCAAGCGACAATCGGCTCACGGCTCCATCAGCCACCTCACGAACCGAGAAGAACTTCTGGGTAACGGCGATGGTGCTGGAAGCATTCCAGTTGAAACGGGTCTTCACGCGGGCAGTAACGCTCTTGGTGCCCACACGCTCCTGACCATCCTCAGAATTATCCCAGCAGAGACGAATCAGCTGGCTAGGGTCGTTGAACTTCTTGAGCATGTCCACCTCGTCCATCTTGCAGTAGAGATAAGCGTCGCCAGCCTTCTGCGCATCGTCGAGACGCTGGATGTAGGCAGCACGGGTAAGGTCGGGCGAACGATGCGGATGCAGATGTCTTCCGGACGCACCGGCTTCTTCTTATTGTCGCCCATGGTGTTCACCTCGTCCTTCCAATCCTGCTCCTTCTGACGGTTCACCTTATCCATCTGCACCAGGTCTTCGATGATGCAGTCGATAGGTCCGTTTACCGCTGATTTGCCTGACGACATCGGTGCTACGAGCAGATTCATCATTGCTGCCTCATGTACCTGATTGTCGATGTAGCGGAAGTTGACGCCCTTGAGATGAGCGGCAAGCGGAGGAAAGACCGCCATCGCCACAGGCGCCTTGAAATCGGCTGGCACCTTGCTGGTGAGCAGCTTGATGAGCTTAGGCAAACGGGCAGGCATCTGAGGGGGAACATCGGCGTAGATTCCCGCCTTCTCGGTGGCCTGCTTGGCGAGATAGTTCTTGCGGGCGAGCTCCACCGCCTGCTTCACGAGCTGAGGCATTTCCGAGGATTGAGCCACCTTGCAGGCACTCTCTACAGAGGCGAACGCCTTCGCCTCGTCTTCGCCGAAGATTTCGATTACCTGCTTAATCCAAGCCGCCTCGCTATTGCAGATGTATCTGAGCAGGCAGGCTTCACGATAGATGAAGTTGTTGCGGTTGCCATGGGCAGGAGCACCGCCCATCAGCTCCACCAGCGCCTTGGTAATCTCCTCATAAGGAACGCCATCGTATGTCTGCTCATACTGCGCAGCATTGGCTGCCTTTCTCGCCTTCTCCTCCTCGCTCTCGATAGGCTGGAAATCTACGGTTGGAGCAGAATCAATATCCATCGGACGACCGTCAATATCCAGTCCTCTCTTTCTGTAAGCCTCACGATATTCTGCCACGGCTTCCTTATCCAGGTGCTTGTACCAGTCGTCGGCAGTATAGATCTGGCTCACGGCATCGGTGATGAAGATGATGCGCTCAGGCGTAACGCAGCTAGGGTCTTCGGTGGCATGGATGAGCTTGCAGAAGGCGCTCTGAGCCTCAGCGATGGTCATTCCGACAGGGATACGGATGTCGATGTGCGCCTTGTTGCGAGCCGAACGTTCCACGTGAAGCACTTTTCCCTTCCAAAGCTCGATGTCATCGGCAGAGAAAAGCTTCTCTCTGAAAAGCTTCTCGGCAGGATCATCAAACATTCCGTTCAGCAGCAGAGCATTCTTCACCGCCGTCTCCACCTCCTCCGGGTTGTCGATGTCAACGGTGGTTTGGAAGGTGAAAGCCTCCGGGTCGATGGTCTTCTGGGCACGATGGTCATCGAGGAAGTGGAAGTAATGAGGAGAGCGGAACGGCAACTGCTTCTTGAGGACGGAAATCTGCTTGTCGAGCTGCTTGAAGGTCTCGCCTGCCTTCACCTCCTCCTGCTTCTTGATGATGGCGAAGGCAAGGTCATCCTCGTTCTGATACTGCGCAGCATCCACAGCCTCAGCCGCCTGCTGCAGCATCTGCTTCTGCTTGGCGGTGAGGTCGCGAATCTGACCTACGAGGGTGCAGAGCCAAGGCTGCTTGGTAAGCTCGGTGTAGTAATCGAGAAGACAAGTGGAAATCTTACCCATATTCGCATTGCGGTTAGGGTTCATGGCGATGAGACGACGGCTTATCTGCTTGCACTCATCAAAAGAAAGATTGTTGTTTACCATTTGAATATTATTTAGATTATACAATGACTGGATTACTGAAAACCAGCCACTTCTCTTCCGAAAAGCGATGCAAAGATAAACAAAAAAATAGCCGTTTACAAGTTTTTTTTGAAATAAAAAAGCAGGGGTATAAAGAGGGTATAAAACAAGGTATAAAGAATCATCAAAGGGTATAGGAGGGGTATAAGCGAGGTATTAATATACCCCGCTAGCTACCATCTTCCGCCGTCATCTCGTCATCATTCTTGGTGTCCGAGTCTGGCACTTCCTTATCCACCTGTTTCGGCAAGATTTCCTTCAAGTCCACATTCTCCAAAAAAGCTGTTGCGCCCAAAATCTTCTTGAAAACATTCACAATATCGCAATAATGATTGAATCTTTCTAAGCTTACCGAGCCCAACTTATCTGAACTAAGTTTCCACCATTCCAGAGCCGCATATTCGAATGGGTCAGATTTCACCTGCGCAAGATCCTTCCATTTGCAGAGCGGAGCACGCTCCGTATTCTCCGGAGGTAGTTTTTCATACAGGTGGGCCAGATGTTTGCAGAAGGCTGTAGGAGTTCCCATATTGAATAGCCCCCACCCGTTTAAGAGGCGGAACACAGGAAACCAGTCGGATTGCCTTTTCACCAGCACTTCAGGACAGCCTTTTTTCTTATAAACCGCTATCTTCGGAATTACCAAATCAACCAGTTCCATGAATTTCTCTTTCTTCACTTCGTTCGAAGGCTTGGCACCCACCGCCTTCATCGCCTTCATCGCCAGCAGCGCCTCCTCGTTGCCGTGCTTGCCCCACTGCTTCACATCGCTCACCCTGCCGTTCATAATCATCAGTACGATGCCCGAGAGCAGCTGGAGCATCATCTTGCGGGGCACACGCTTATAGAATACCTGGCGGAGGAAATCTACCGGGTCGGCCTTGAACGTGGGATAGAGCGAATATGGGAAGGCATAGAGCTGCTTTTCTATGGCGTCCAGCTGGTCTTTATAGTCGTAGGCACCCGTCTGCTTCTGCTTGAGGGCGATAGGCGCATCTACGAAGAACGACTGGGCTGCCCGTTCACGATAAGCGGAACTGGTGATGAATCCCAGTTCGGTAGTCAGGACTTCGCCCATGCGATGGATTTCCTCATCATCTATCAGATAGAGCTTGTTGAGGATCCGGTTTCTTGTCTGGGTCATTTCGCGGGAATAATCGCTCCGCTGTATTTCCATGAAGCTGCTGAGCCGCTCCCTAGCCTCTTCCAGGTTGTCGCGCAGCTCTGCCTCCAGCGCCGACCGGGAATCGGCACCAAGGGGATTCTTATCGGCATCTGCGGAATCTGAATCATGAGAGGAATCTGAATCCCGTGAGAGTTGCTCCTGGATGCTGATGATGTCGTTGATGACGCCTTCCAGCATCATGGTGCAATCGCTGAAACGGGTCAGCTTGTCGATGGGCAGAATGGGTCCGGAATAGTGCCAGTCGTCATAGATTCTGTCATCATAGATTTCCCTGCGCGCCTGCTCTATCTCCTGCTCAGATACATCTATCCGCACCTCCACTATCAGCTGGAGTCCCGACTTCTCATCGCCTCCCTCCTTGCTGTTGCTTCCCAAGCATCGGGTGCGCAGGTTCCTGCCCTTCCGGGCAATGATGAGGGCTCTTACGTCCTCGCCCTCCAGGGCTGAGACATAGCCGATGAAAAGCTGCTTGTCGTAAGCCTTCACTGCCAGCATATCAAAGGGATTGGCGTCATCGGGCACGAGGCAGATGGTTCTGCCCTCTGCCTCCCTGGCGTATTCTACCTCACGACCCTTCACGTCGTTGTGGGTAAGACCTACTATATGGAATTTCAGTTTCTTCATTTTATGTTGTTATTATTGTTTTTATGTTGTATTTTGTTTGATGTTGCTGTATTTTGTTTGATGTTGTTATAGTCGGGTACAAAAGTACGGCTTTTTGATGAACCCACCAAGCATACTTGTTTAAATTTCCTAAAAGAGCATCTGGGAGCAGCAGGGGTTAACAGGGTTAACAGTTAACAGCTGTTTTTTCCTACTTTCCCCTTGCGTACCTTATTATTAAATATATATATATACTTATTTTTATATATGTGTGGGAGGGGGAGTATGCATTTTTGGGGTGTTAACTGTTAACCTGTTAACTCTGCCCGGTTGATGAGGGGGAGATGGGGACAACGGGAGATGGAGGGGCAAATGGGCTTATATGATGGCTTTAACGGGTCATAATAGATGACCAATGCCGGTCATCATTTATCGTTAGAATAAGGACAAGAGAAGGCAGAATACTACGATTTCACATCGGCCAACCTATGACTTCCCTGGCAGAAAACCATGAGTTGCGGGGCAGAAAACTATGGTTTAGTTTTTTTAACATAAAGCTCTAAAGCAGCCTAAGGAGAATAAGAGAG
>NZ_QSQJ01000061.1:0-10719 GCF_003436715.1 Prevotella sp. TF12-30
CATAAAAGAGGGTGCGCCATAGACTTATGACACACCCTCTTGATTTTAGAAATTTACATTGTCGCCTCCGCCGCCTTCACCGTCTCCGGTGTTATCCTTTCCGGTGTCTCCTGATGGGGTGTTGCCGCCGCTTGGGTTGTCCTTGTCGGTGCCGCCGGAGGTATCACCGGTATTGTCCTTATCGGTTCCACCAGAAGTTCCGCCGCCTGAAGTTCCGCCGCCATTTTCCTTGTCTTCGATGCCGTTGTACTCGGTCATCTCCTCCATCTTGATGCCACTGAGCATCGGCTTTACTCGCTTGCCCTGGTCCATGACAGAGTAAGGTGAGTAGATGATGTACATAGCCTTGATGTTGGCTTGGGTGAACTTCTTGGCGCTTACGGCTGGGGAAGTTCTGATGCCGAGCTTGAAGCTTCCGAAGTTGTCGAGCACCACCTTGTTGCCTTCGGAGATGTTGGCTGAGATCTCTGTCATCAGGGCGTTGATCACGGCCAGGATGTCCGGTTCGGTAACGGTGCATCGCTCGGTAATCTTCTTGGCGATGGCGCTGGTGTGCACCACTCTGTTCACTACTGCTCTACCGTAGATCATTCCCCTGGTAGGGGAGTTCTTGCGGTTGTTCTTCACTTTTCTGAATTTTGCCATACTCATTTAGATTTAAAGGGTTAAACATTCATTTTTCTTTCTTCATCGTTTTTTTGTCACGCAGATTTCGCAGATGACGCAGATTTCTCTGCGTTAGCTACTCATGCACGAGGTTACCCCCAGGGTGGTGGCAATCGCCGTGAGAATAGAAATCGCAATCTGGATAACGGTTTTCCATGTGTCTTTCTTCATTTTTGTATCTCCTTTCTGTTTATTTTAATGTTATTAGAAAAAATTCATCTCTTTTTATCAGGTTGTTAGAAAATTTTACATCAATACCTGCTGACGGTTCTTCCGCCGCATGGTGTAGCTTACGTGCAGCCAGCGGTGATTGCCGGGAGAGGCGCCGCGAGGCTCCAGGATCAGCTGGTCGAAGGTGCAGCTCGATTCTATGAATTTTCTGTACTTCGCCAGAATCTCCTCGTTCGGGATGAAGATGTCGGCAGCCTCGCCCAGGGTGTGCTGACTTCCCGGTACGCCATGTACGGCGAGGTTGAGCTGCGGACAGCGATACCCGCTCGTGATGGTGATGATGCCGCAATGCAGACGAAGTGGTTCCAGCACCTGCTCGCACAGCATCATCAGACGGATGATGACCATGGAGCTTTGTGGAGTGTTGTCGATGCCATACTTGATGGCGGTGCCTGAGCGGAGAAACTCTCCGAGGGCGAAGTGAGTGGAGAGGAGCATCTGCTGCATCCTCTCCAGTTCTAACATTGTGTGTGTTTCCATAAGCATTATTGATTGGTTTACGATGCAAAGATACGAAATTTTTTCGGGTTTGTCAAGGGTTTGGGGGTTACTGCGAGGGTTACATTGAGGGTTACCCCGTTTGGGAAATCATTTGAGCCTCTTTTGGCGATGAAATGAGCCTAACGTAACGTTTGTTTTAGGCTCATTTCATCGCCAAAAGAGGCTCTATTGCAGGGTAAAAGAGGCTCTATTCCAGACCAATAGAGGCTCTATTCCAAGCCAATAGAGGCTCTTTTCAGCTTTCTCCTCCTTCCATGATCAGCAGCTCGATGATTCGGCAGGGAGGATTCTTCTGCAGCTGCTCCATGTAGAATCTCGTGATGCTGTCGGGGTAGATGCTGTTGCGCTGCTCCATGCCCCTGAGCTTGCTCAGCGCCTTATCCGGATGATTGGGTGGGGGAATGCAGCTCTTCTGGAAGAACTGGCGGTAGAGCTTCTGCAGGGGGATGGGGCGCAGGAGATCATCGTGCCACTCATCGCCCACGTCCTCCTCGCCGCTGCTCCTCACCATCACATAGTCGCTCACATCGTGTACGAACTCAATGATCCATCTCTTGGGACATCGCCACTCCCGGATGCCCGATTCCTGATCCAGCATCCACTTATAGTCGTCGAGCATCTGCTCGTGGGCACGGGCTCTCAGCTCGTTGTACTCTTCTCTTGTCATAGGCGTATTATTTTAGAAAAATATGATTGCTGGCGCAAAATATGAATCACTATTCACTATCTCCAGGGTTCATCGTCTTTCGCCAGCACCTTGCCCTGCATCGCCTCGGCTATGCAGTCGTTTTCCGATTCCCTTTCGTCGTATCTGCCGCAGGGCTGGCGCACGTAGTACACCTTTCCGGGATGACAGAACTCCTGGTCTCTCACCTTCAGCATCTCTACGATGGTAAACATCTTGCCCTCTTCGGGCTTCGAGATTCGGTTTACGGTGAGCAGAAAGTCGGCGAGGTTAGCCCACTGGGCACTGCCCGCTACGGAGTAGATATCCAGCGGCGGAAAGGCCTCGTGACCGTCCTTGTACTGTATTCTCGGGTGGGCCACTACCACCGTCCAGATGTGGCGCGTACGGCTCCATGCCTGCAGCTTCGTCAGCATCAGTCTCACCTTTTCCGTCTCCGTGGCACGGCTGCCGCCCTCGGTCATGTTGATGAACACATACGGGTCTATCACCAGATAATCTATCTTCTGCTTCTTGCGGTTCATCATCGCCTCCATCATTCCGATGATGTAGTTGCTGTCGGGCAGGCGGGTCTTCGTGTCGAAATCCACCATGTGCTCCGACAGGTAATCCAGCACCTTCTGGTTCTCCTGTCTTGCCTCTTCGGGCGATTCTGCACCGTCCATATTCTCCGTGTTCCTCACCCCCAGGGCAATGCGGGCAATCTCCCTCACGTGCTTGCCCTTGATAGGTTTCTCGAACGAGAAGAACGCCACGCGCTTCTGGTTGTGGTACATCAGATGCGCCATCAGGCAGTTGAGGAAATCCGTCTTTCCCGAGTTCGGGCGACCGGTGAGGATGATGAGTCCGCCCTCGGAAGTGGGGTGGAAGATGCCGTCGGTGAGTCCGCCCATGCCCACCTCGTAGCCATGGTCGTAGTTGCCCATCATGATGTCGAGGATGTCTTCCTTGTGCTCGGAGAGGTCGTAGATGTCGGCGTCGCTGATGCCCTGCGCTTCGCTGATGATTCGCTGCACCTCGCGGCTTCCGAATGCCTCATATACCTCGCTGATGTCCTTCTTGCCCTGCGGCAGCGTGGTAACCTTGGCGCGGGTCTGGTATTGCTCTATCAGGAGTTTCACCAGTCGGCGGCCCGGGCGGTCGGTATCGCCGCAGATGATGATTTCGCCCGCCTGCTGAATCCACTCGTCGAAAGCCTCGTGACTCTCCTCGATGTTGGTGCTGGCGCCGTTGGCGATGCTCAGCACGTAGGGGAATCCGCAGGTCATCAGCGTGAGCCGGTCCTTTTCGCCTTCGGTGATGATGAGCTGGCGGATGGGCTGAGCGTCGGGTCGGAGCAGGTTGATGCTGTCGATGCCGTAGGGGGCGCAGGGCTTGGTGGGGGAAACCTGGCAGAAGAGCTTGCTCCACTCGCCGGTGATGGGGTGCTGCTGCACGGAGCGGAACTTCACGTTGATGATCTTTCCGTCCAGGTAGTTGCAGTAGGCGATGGCAGGCACCATCTCCACGCCTTTCGGGTCCTCGCTTTTGGGGTCATCCGCCGTCTGCTTCATCCATGCGCACATCACTCCTTCCTGTACGATGATGTCGGGCGAGATCTTCATCGCCTGGATATATCGCTGCACCATCGACTGGAGCGAGGCGAGTTCGGTGGCGCTGATCAGGGGACGGGCCTTGGGATGGCGCGAGAGGAGGTTGGCGGGGTGGAAGTGGTCGATGAACTGCTGCTGATCTTCCTGGTTTTTGAAGGGGTAGATGGGGTAGAGCCAGGATCGGGTTTCGGCATCTATCTCGAGGAAGTCGTCGGGCAGCATGGGCACGTAGTCTTTGGCCTTGTGTTCATCCTGCTGCTTTTTCTGTGCGTTGGCATAGTAGTTTCCGTTCACCTTACCGCTGCCCTTTCCGAGCAGCGATTTCATCTCCTCCAGGTATCCGCTCCAGTTGCACGACCAGCAGTGGATCAATCCGTTATCCACCTTGATGAAGCAGCGTGTCTTTCCGCATTTCGGACATGTCACTTGGATGTCGAGCTTTCCTCCAGCCATCAGCTTCATGGTTTTCTGGCTGATGTCCTTCAGGTGATTGAGGAGGGTCTTGAGGGATGGAGCATCATCAGCAGGGATGATGCCGCTCAGCATTTCCTTGTATCTCTCGAAGAGCAGCTTCTCTTCATCAGAGAGATTTTCCTTGATTTCATTGAAGTCGGTAGCATAGTAACGTGGCTTCTCATTTTTGTTTTGATTTTGTTGGTCTTCTTCCATGTTTTTAGTAATTTTATGTTGTTGTTGTATTGTTTGTTTTCTTGTGAAAGCTTGTTTGTTTGACAGTGGTTTACTTTGGAACAACCCAGGTGTGCGAGAATTTGTTCCAGGCAGCGTTGCCGGATGGTCTCGGCGCAGCATCCTGTGGTATTCGATGCTGCTCCTGGGTTCCATCACTTCGTGGCGTATCATAGAATCGCTGCTTCGACGCCTTGTCCTGATACTCGAAATTCGAGATAGGTCGGTACTGCCGCATCATTTCTGCCGCATGCAGCTTGAGGTACTTGGTGGCATCATTCACGGCACGCATGATGTTCTTCTGCATGAAATCGTATTTGATGAGATTGGCGAGCCAGCAGCTTTTGCCCACCGGGTTCTTGATGTTCATCATCACCTTGCTGTTCTTGAGCAGATAGGGATACAGATAGTCGTTGAAGAATGTGTTTGTAGCCATGTTGGTAGGGCAGGCTTCCTCCGGATTTATGTAGAGATTCGGATTAAGCTTTTGCGTTATTTCATTCACGGGCTTTACCACCTTGGCGTAAGCATCCGGGTCGGTTCCGATGTAATTGAGGAGCGCCTTGGCTGCAGCTTCCACTTCCTTCTCGTGCTCAGCCGAGCAAGTTTTGCACCCCGTTACATTCTTGCTTAAATTTTTCTTTTTATTATTTTTCTTTTCAATATATATATTATTATTAATAACGGGGTGCAAGGTTTGCACGCTTGAGTTCAAATCGGGGTTGTTTCCCATATCTTTCTCGTCGCTGACATGCCAGATAGGAGTGTAAAACGCCATGAGATTCTGGTCGGTATGAGGCTTCTCATCATTTTTCCAGATGAATCCGAATCCTGTGCATCTGAGCAGGATTTCCACGAAATCATGTCGGCTATGGAATCGCAGTCCCTCTACGATGTCCTTAAATCTATAACTGTCATACAGTTTCTGCTGGTTCATCCATGCCGGTTCTCCGAAGTAGAGCATCAGCATTTTGCGGATCTGCGTATCCGTCAGCCCGCTGGTATGCCAGCTGGCGATGAGTCTTCGCTCCGTCCTGATATCGATGCAGGTGGTGAGCGGCTGGATGGTGTAGCAGGTGTCATTGCTGGTTGTGTTGTTTTTCATTTCAATTTACCATTTACGTTAGTGAATTTGTTGAAGTAGAATACATTCAGTTCGTTAAGCTCGTCCAGGCTCTCGATAGAGTGTGTCAGATGATAACCGAACGTTCCGAATACTTTACGAAAATTCTTTCTCATATCTTCGATATTTTCATCACTCATGTTGGCAATCACCCCACGGAAGCCTCCTTTCTTTTTCTCGCAGTCGGCTTCAAATTCTGGGTGTGCGTTGAGGGGTGGCTCCAGGAGGAGGATGCATACGGCAATGCGCTCGATAGCTTCCGTTGACAGGCTGCAGTTGTCGGGTACGTTCAGGTATTTGTTGAATACCTTGTTGTGTATTCCACTTGTCTCGTGAAAGGCTGATTTCGTAATCTTGTATTGCTCATTCAACTCTCGGATGAAGAGGCTGATGTTCAAGGTTTCCTTTCTCTGCATTTTCCATCTTGTGGTGTAACCAGTGAATTTTTCTGCCTTCTCTGCATCATATTGAATGTAGATGGTAGCCTTGGGTCTTGGTCTGTTTTCTGTGTTCTTTTTCATTACTTTTGTTTAATGCAAAGGCGACATTGCCTTACGCATTGCAAAAAAATGAAAATTCCGTGACATAGCCAAAGAGATGAATACTTCGTGACTATAGTAGATGAAGTGATAAAAATATTTTTTTGCCACTTAATACTGCGAGATTTAACAGAAATAATTTGGTGGTTTCGGATAATTGGCGTATATTTGCAGGATAGGAGTTAAAACAATTCTTTCAATTAATAAATAGTAAGTTATGATGGTATATGTTGCAAATCCACTTTATGATGCCGTGTTCAAATACCTGATGGAGGACGAGCGCATCGCTAAGACCATTCTTTCGGCACTCTTGCAGAAGGAGGTGCTGGAGGTAAAGATGCGCCGCAACGAATACAGCAATATCAATCGCAATGCCATTTCCATGTTCAGAATCGACTTCGCCGCCAAGGTGAAGGAGAAGGATGGTTCACAGAAACTGATTCTTATCGAACTGCAGAAAACATGGCTTGAGACGGAAACTTTACGCTTCCGCCAATATCTCGCCTTGCAATATAACAACAAGGAGAATATGACGAAAGAATCTGACAATAAGTATGCTCTTCCTACTGTTGCCGTGTATCTGTTGGGGCATCGTGTAGGTGAAATCAATGAGCCTGTGGTCTATGCCCAGCATCGCATTTACGACTACGAGGGTAAGGAGGTGGTGCTTGATCAGCCTGATCCGTTTGTGGAGAGTCTGCAGCACGACAGCATTATCGTACAGATTCCTTTGCTAAGAGGCAAGGTGAATAATCACTTGGAGAGAGTGCTGAGTGTCTTCGACCAGACTCTTGCTTACGAGGAGGATAGGAGAGTATTGAGAGTAGATGAATCGCAGTATGCTGGTGATGGTGAAATGGAATATATTGTTCATAGACTTCAGTCGGCTGCCGCTGATCCTGAAATGCGTTATCAGATGAATGCTGAAGCTGAGTTCTTCAAGGCTTTAGAGGATCGTGATACTGCGATTATGGAGCAGGCAAAACTTATTGAAAAGAAGGATGCCGACCTTCTGGAACAAGAGAAGGCCATCAAGCAGAAGGATGCTGACCTTCTGGAACAAGAGAAGACCATCAAGCAGAAGGATGCCGACCTGTTTGAGCAGCAGGAGATGCTGAGACGTATGGTAGAAAATCTGACTAAGAATGGTATGGATGATGCTACGGTGATGAAAATGACAGGATTGACTGAAGAGCAGATTAGAAAGTTGAAATAATCCCTTAGTAGCCATACACATTCCATGAGCCTGGCAAAAAGAGAAAGTAGCAGATTTTGAAATGCCTGCATCAAATAGCTAAAGAATTACAGACTGCCGTAATTTAATACACGACAGTTTTCATATAATGATAGGAACATAGTTAATAGATTTCTGAGCCCCTGGTGCGTGACGCATCGGGGGCTTTATCGTCTCCAAACGTTAAAAACGAGTTAAACATAAAAGAAAATTTATGTTTCATTTGGTTGTTAAAAGAATTTTATGTATTTTTGCATCGTTAATAGATAACTAGATTTTTAAAAATCTCCCCTCCTTCGGGAGGGGAATAAAAAAGATAGGTATGAATAATAACATGGATTTACTTAGGGAATACGCTTCTCTTGCAGGCAAGGAAGACGAAAAGAGCGAAGCTCGAAAAACTGAGATTTTAAACTACATCAAATTAAATGCTGATGATAGTTTTAGAGAGGAAGCGGAGGTTTTTATCAACCAAAAGATCGATCAGCTTCAGAGTGAAGTCCAGACTTTGCGTGAGCAGCTTGCAAAGGAAGATTACAAGTTGCTGCCACTTCGATACATCGCACAGGAATACTTCGGAAAAAGCGCTGCATGGCTCTCTCAGCGTCTCAATGGCTCAGAGGTTCGCGGTCATGTTTACACGCTCAATTCCGAGCAGAAAGATATTTTCAATCGTGCCGTTCAGGAGATTGGACAACGCATTAGCTCTTTGCAGTTGACATAGAGTTAACTATTCACATATCCCAGTCCCCGGCACGATTCCGTGCCGGAGACTTCATTTAAGCAATTTTTGATATGAAAATTATTAAACAAAACGATGATCAGACCAAGGATAGTGCTGTAAAGCAGCGTATCCAGGATATTCAGATGCTCGTGTCGTGGCGAGAGATAGCACATACATATTTCGGCAAGTCGGCATCATGGCTTTATTACAAGCTCGATGGCATCGATGGAAATGGTGGAGTGGGAGGTTTCACCGAAGAGGAAAAGACTATGCTTCGTGGCGCATTATGCGAGGTGGCAAACCGCATACGTGCAGCTGCAGACAGAATATAAAAATGAGGCTGGGGTTTATCATTCATACCCTCATGGCAGCAGTCAACTACATAGCTAAGCGAGATTCTTGAGGGCATCACGACAAGACCTGAGAAATAAAGCAAAATATACAGACAATAACACATCATCACATCATGGCAACATCATTTTATGGCAACATACAGGAGGCGGAACTGAAGAACAAGGTGGCGGCAGACTGGTTCGCCACCTATGACTCCACGCCAGTTATCGGCAATATAGACTTTGCCGTGGCTGTGCCTACGCACGGTCCGCAACTCTTCGAAACCGAATACCTGCTCTGGGCGGAAGCCAAGAAGGGCACATCGTACGACATAATGGAATCGTTCATACAGCTCATCCTCACCATCGGTAAGGCCCGCACTTACGAGGACAAGCTGCCACCAGCATTTCTCGGTGCGTTCGACGCCGAGAAGATAGCCTTCGTGCCATACCATGAGGTGATGGATGTGTTCTCCCAGAACGACTTCAACTGGAACGTCACCCCATCCGACCACCAGTCGAAGGAGTTCCAGCAACTCCTTGGGCTACTCTCCTCGTTGATGAAAAAGCAACTGGTGCTCTTCCGCTACGCCACCGACGAGAAGGAACTGCGCCAGTTTATCAAGCGAAATTTCCGCATGGGACAGGACGGCGTGAAGCAGATACAGGTAACTATCAACAACTTTACCCACATTTACCGCAAATGGTGCGCCGAGGTGAAACCAACCATCAACGGTGACTGGGACAAGCTGAAGGAGGCTGGCATCATCGATGCCGACTTCTACCTCGCTGACCTACTCTCTGCCAACAACACCACACTCAAGGAAAAACTCTTCGTGCTTCTGAAGTCAGACCACTACGTGCTCGACCGCCGTGTGAACGACACTGGGCTGGAAAACTATACCCAAGCCGTATTCCTCGACAACCAGAATGCGCACACTCAATTTTGGAACCGATACAAGCGTCCACCTCGTCGCAAATACTGGGACAAGATGGTGGAACGCCGAGACTTGCTCGTGCCACAGGACGTAAGGGAGCGCAAAGGCTCATTCTTCACTCCTCCGCAGTGGGTGGAGCTATCGCAGGAATACCTCGCAAGAGAACTTGGCGAGAACTGGCAGGAGGAATACTATATCTGGGATTGCTGTGCTGGCACGGGTAATTTGCTGGCAGGCTTGACCAACAAGTACAACATCTACGCATCTACCCTCGACAAGGCAGATGTGGAGGTGATGCACACCCGCATCGCCACGATGAACAAGGCTTTGCGTGGGGAGCACGGCGGCAGTAACTTGCTCGACAGCCATGTATTCCAGTTCGACTTCCTCAACGATCCTTTCAACCTCGACAAGCCAGAGGAGAGCAAACTCCCAGAGTCGCTCATCGAGATATTGAAAGACGAGGAGAAGCGCAAGAAACTCGTCATTTATATCAATCCGCCGTATGCGGAGGCAGGAAACAGAAAGGTTATTGCAGCTGGAGGCGGTATGCAGAAAACCAATGTGGCAGTAAAGCATCTGACATACAAGAAATACTTAGATAAGATAGGAATCGCAGGGCGAGAATTATTTGCTCAGTTCATCATCAGAATATATGATGAAATCCCTACAGCGGTGCTTGCGCAATTTTCAAAGTTGAAAATTGCGCAAGCACCCAACTTCCGTGATTTCCGAAAAACGTTCCGAGCGAAGCTCGGTCGAAATTTTATTGTTCCAGCCGATACATTTGATAATGTAAAGGGAAAATTCCCTATAGGATTCTTCATTTGGCATTTGGACGATTACGATGTCTTCACAGAGACCATTACGGATGTTTACAACAGAAAGGGAGAATTTATCGGCAAGAAGACTTTGGCTCCTTTTGATGGGATGCCATCTATCAACGACTGGATTATCGAGACGCGCAACAAGCCCAACGAAATGAAAATCGGATTCATGTCATGTCGCTCACATGATTTTTCAAATGTGAACTATAATTTCATCATGAACGACAAAGCTCAAATGAAATCACCACGTGGTAGTTGGGTTACAGACTACAATGTAAAAGAATGCACGATTTACATCGCAGTTTGCCACTCTATAGAAGCCACTTGGCTCAACGACCGAGACCAGTTCTTGTATCCTAATGATGGATGGAAGACCGACTTGGAGTTTCAGAGCGACTGCCTTGCCTATACATTGTTCAATAACAACATACAGGCTGTACAGGGCACTAACCATTGGATCCCATTCACTGAGCAAGAAGTGGATGCCAAGGAAGCCTTCAAGAGCCATTTCATGAGTGACTATATCCGAGGCAAGGGCAAGACTGGGCAAAAGAAAACACAGCCAGTACAGCAAAGTCTGTTTGGCGATACCCCAATTATGGGGGAGGCCGTCCGAAAACTTAATTAGGGAAGCAAACAA
>NZ_QSQJ01000062.1:0-267 GCF_003436715.1 Prevotella sp. TF12-30
ATATGCAAAGAACGCCTCAATTCGGGGACAAAGATACGATAAATTTCTAAATATCCCATAACTAGCAAGGAGAAATTTACGGAATTTAGAACTTTTTGAGTTAAATCTGATGCTTACCAACAATATGTATCCAAAAACAAACAGCAGTATTCGGATATAGCTTATCCGAATACCTGCTGCCATAACGTTTTGTTGCTGACGATGATTCTGACATCGGCTTTCATGTACTTTTGCAACACAGGGGACTTTTGTCTCTGTGTGCTCACT
>NZ_QSQJ01000062.1:277-1993 GCF_003436715.1 Prevotella sp. TF12-30
ATCGGCTTTCATGTACTTTTGCAACACAGGGGACTTTTGTCTCTGTGTGCTCACTGTGGCTGTAGCCATAAAATAGTTGCCATCATCCCTATGTATGAGCTTGGCATTATGGCTTATGATGTCGCAGTGATAAGATGCATTGTCGTTGCCCTCAAAAGAAACGTGAGCAGTTCTTGGCTCATCAAAAAGATACAAATACTTGTATGGCACAAACACCTGTATTGTTCTTTGGTTTATAACCTCACCATTAGCCTCTATAGATATAGGATAAGGTGTCTTGTAGAAAGCAACTGCGAGGGCGAGGACTATTATCGTAATGATAACTGTCCCCAAGCTGACGAGGCGAGGAGGAACCTTGCCTATCACGTTCCTCACCTTCTCGCTTCTCAACTCGATGTTATCTGATTCTTTTTCTTTCTGTTCCATATCAAACGCTTTTTAGTTTCCCAATTCCAACTGATTCTTCACAAGATTATAATATGCCCCTCGCTTGGCGGTCAAAGACTCATGGTTGCCAACCTCAACGACCTTACCATGGTCTATGACTACGATTTGGTCGGCATTCTTCACCGTACTCAGTCGATGAGCTACAATCACGACAGTCTTTCCCTTGTAAAACTTATCCAAGTTCTCCACGATGCTTCTCTCATTGTTGGCATCCAGCGAGTTGGTCGCCTCGTCAAGGAAGATGTAGTCGGGATTCTTATACACCGCCCTTGCTATCAAGATACGCTGTTTCTGTCCTTGGCTCAGTCCCACGCCATCACGCCCAATCTTAGTGTTGAACTTCAGAGGCAAAGCCATCACGTAATCCTTGATGCAAGCAATCTCGGCAGCTTTCAACAACCGTTCCTTATCTATATCGCCATCATCAACAGCAATATTTCTAGCGATACTCTCCGAGAAGATAACACCATCCTGCATGACAACACCACATTGTCTGCGCCACCACTTTTTGTTGAGTTTGTTGATGTCAGTATTTCCAATGTTGATTTTTCCCTCCAAGACAGGATAATAACCAAGCATCAAACGGATGAGGGTGGTCTTTCCACTGCCAGATGCACCAACGATGGCTGTTACCTTACCTTGCGGAACGTGAATGCTCACATCGTCTATGGTTTTGCGCAAAGCATGTGGGTCGTACTTGAACATGATGTTCTTGATGTCAATGCCCTCATTCTTATCTTCAATAGAAGTTAGCAAGCCTTCCTTTCCATTCTCATCATCCATCTGGTGAATCTCGTTGATTCGCTCCAAGCTAATCTTCACATCTTGCAGAGAATAGAAGAAGTTCATCAGTTGCTCCACAGGCGAGTTGAGCTGTCCGATGATGTATTGCACGGCAAGCATCATACCGAGTGTCATTTGCCCATGAATCACGGCAGTTGCAGCGACTACCGTGATGATGATGTCCTTCTTGAAATCTTACTGATTGTTCGTAACGTACTGATAACCAATGCTAAATGAGGTGACAAAATGACGAAAGAAACAAATTAGGAACAACAAAATCAAGAAACCCCAAAATGAAAGCATGAGAAAACAAAAATTAACATGGAAAACAATGATAAATTTCCGATTTTGACATTTTAAGAACATGGCAAATAGAACAAATATTTATGAACGCATATATGTATCTTGCCATATTGGGAAACCAATTGCTTAGTCTCATTTTTGCAGATTATATTTCTATTTTGTCTAAATTACGACGGAATACAG
>NZ_QSQJ01000062.1:2119-4184 GCF_003436715.1 Prevotella sp. TF12-30
GGATTAGGATGGATTATCAAAATAAAACGTTATTTTTGTAGTATAAAAACGATAAAAATATGAAGTTAAGCACTATGAGAGAAATAAATCCCAAAGAAACCACCCGTGCATATGCATTTGAGCTTTGGATGAAAGCCCCGATGCCAATGGTTACGTTTTTCAAGATTTTGGATGTCAGTCGTCTTGTTAAAATCAGCAAAAAGTCAGGTATGAAATTCAATATGCTGATGTGCTGGTGCATCGGCAAAGCGGCAAGCAGTATCAAGGAATTTTATATGCTGCCTGTCGGAGACAAATTGATGCAATATGATGCTATTGCGGTTAATACCATTGTTATGAACAAGGACAATGAGGTCAGTTCATGTGATGTGCCGTTTTCTGATGATTTGCAGCTATTCAATGAAGATTATCTGAAATTGACAACGGAAGTAGCCCGAAGCTGTGAGAACCACGATTTGACAGAAAGCATGGTAATAGGGACTTCCGCACTGGCCCAATATGAAATTGACGGTGCGGTAGGTATGTACAGCGGTATCTTCAACAATCCGTTTATGATATGGGGCAAGTACCATAAAGGTTTCTTCAGAACGACACTAACGGTTTCATTCCAATTCCACCACACTCAAATGGACGGGGCACATGCTGCAAAGTTCCTGGATTGCCTGCAGCAGGAAATCAATAAATTACTTGTGTAGCGATGAATATGGAAAAACAAAGATTGATACTTCGTTCCTGGACAGAACACGATGCAGAGTCTCTTTATAATTATGCTAAAGTTCCAGCTATCGGCCCTATTGCAGGATGGCCTCCTCATACATCTGTGGAAAACAAAAACAAAAAAATATACAGGAAAAATTAGACAAAAATCCGGATTATGTAATATGTAAAAAATAACTTCTGTAGTTTTCTGCGGTTAAGAGCAACATTTGACGAGATAGTTCCATTTGGAGAGCTCATCATCAAAAATGATACGTTTGCTCTTGTTTGATTCGTAAGATTCTTCAATGGGTCTTTTCGTTTCATACGTTCTTTGATTTATTGTAGCGATAATGGAGAGTCCTTTCTTTGTGACGGTAGCCTCTGCTCTCGTTCTTGCATTCTCAATGGACAAGAGTGGTGCGCCACTCCAACTTCTTGAAATTGGTCCAAACATGCAATGCTCTATAGGATTGTATTTGGAGCAATATGGAGGGTAATGTACCATGATGATATTTACCCCTATGGTTGAAGCCAACTTCATCAAAGCTTGTTTTACTATATGGTGCGAACATGCATTAGAACCGCCACCATCACAGAGAATACAGATTGTGTGGGCATTTGGGTATTTCCATTGTAGGAATTGTTGCCAAATATGAATGAAATTGTCACAGACAAACTCAGCGGTGTCATGGCTAACCCCCAATGTTAAATAGCCAGTATTAGCTCCAACATCATAGATGCCATAAGGGACTATGATTCCATCCGAAAAGCTCTTGAGATCATGGTCATAAGCCTTAGGCTTCCTCTTGCAAGAGACTGTGCCTTGACGTTTGAAGTTGCCAATCATCTCCTTCTTCTTTGTGTCAATACTGAATATTGGGATGCCATAAGTTTCACCTCCGAACGAATTTCTTGGATTTTCTAACTCGCTCTAAATTGGACTTTGATTGAAAATCAAGAAGTTGGTCGTTTGCCTATATTATATAGGTAACAATATGGAAACGAGCGGACTTCTGCTCGTTTCTGTATTTTGCAATATGCAAAGAACGCCTCAATTCGGGGACAAAGATACGATATTTTTCTAAATATCCCATGACTATATAGGAGAAATTTATGGAATTTAGAACTTTTGCGTAAAATTCTCTACCCGATAAGCTGGTTTCTTAGAAAATATTTGGAGAAGGCGAATTAAAGCCACATTTTTGTAGCTATAAATCCCACCACTCCTCTCAACGATGTGTACTAAGATGAGGTTTTACTTTTTATTTGGATATATGAGCTACGACAAACAACTGATATATATTTAACAATTAGTCTTACCCTCAAATCCGCAACCTATAGGGTTTAGTGGGATTTTGCTTGTAAA
>NZ_QSQJ01000062.1:4194-10648 GCF_003436715.1 Prevotella sp. TF12-30
CTCAAATCCGCAACCTATAGGGTTTAGTGGGATTTTGCTTGTAAAACGACAAAAATTCTTTTATTGTACATATTCCTTGGGCATAACAGAAACGTCGTAAACACAAAATCCCCTTACTCCATAAAGCGACTTGAGGTAATACGCTGGTTTAACCAGAAAAGCATGGTCTTTAACCAAAGTCTGTCTTGAACAGGTTGGCATAAGCATTGTTGTCTGAGTAAATGTTCAATACATGCCTACGTGATGTCTTAATCCATTTCGCAGGAACAGAGATGAACTTGAAAACAAAGGTCTTGATTCTGCTGGTGGCACGCAATCCAAAATCATACTCTTGACCGGATTTCAATTGACCAGTAGCAAGCAGGGCATTGACCAGTAAGCAGTTCATCTTGTCTGCAGTATTGAAATCATAGGATTTGCCAGAAGCAGACTTATAGGTGATGCTCTTAAAAGTCAGTTCTTCGATAGCACGTAATATGGTGTCTGCGCTGCAAGTGCGAAGAGTTGGATGAAGAGACAAATGTTTCATCAAGTGAGTTGTAACATCCTCAATACATGAGCCACCACAAAGATATACGCACATCAGAGAGCGTAGAATCTCGCTATATTGATAACCAAACATAGTGCATCTCAATCCCAAGGAGGAATCTATGGTTTGAGCTAAAAGAGCATCAAATTGCTCCATAATAGAAAAAAATCCCCCAAAAGGAGTGAGTTTCTCGGATTTTATTTGTATCTTTGCCATGTCATATTAGAGTTTTGCTTGTCTTCTTTTCGCAACACTAAGGTAAGTGAAAATTCTGACATGGCAAAATCCTTGGCAACTTTTTGTTGCTCAGGCACTTATAAATAATATTAAACTATAGTGTTGCGGAATTAAGGAACATGAAAAAAAACAGAAAAAAGCAAATCGTAGTTTTGTGTATAGCTTTAGTTTGCATCTTCATCTTGGTGTTCTCATTGTCCCATAAATCAGCTACAAAAGGTAGCGCGAATCCTCCATTAACAGATGTTTTGACTGATAGCATTTCTCAGATTGTCTCGGCTTGTCCTGGTGAAATTGGTGTGGCGGTTATTATTAATAACACAGATACGGTTAGTGTTAATAATAAAAGCATTTATCCTATGATGAGTGTATTTAAGGTTCATCAGGCATTAGCTCTTTGCAATGATTTTGACAAAAAAGGCCTTTCCCTTGATACCTTGGTAAAGATAAATAGGGAAAAACTTGATCCAAAGACATGGAGCCCTATGATGAAAGATTATTCAGCACCAGTTATATCGTTGACAGTAAGAGATCTGTTGCGCTATACTCTTTCCCAGAGCGACAATAATGCAAGCAATATCATGTTTAAGAATATGCTCAATACTGCACAAACAGACAGTTTTATAGCGAAACTCATACCACGTTCGAGTTTTCAGATAGCTTATACAGAAGAGGAAATGTCCGCTGACCATGACAAAGCTTACTCTAATTACACATCTCCTCTTGGTGCTGCAATGTTGATGAATCGTTTGTTTACAGAAAGTCTTATCAGTAATGAGAAACAAGATTTCATTAAGAATGCATTGAAAGAATGTAAAACAGGTATAGATAGGATAGTAGCTCCACTTCTTGATAAAGAAGGGGTTGTAATAGCACATAAGACAGGTTCTGGTAATGTCAATGAAAATGGTATTCTTGCAGCTCAGAATGATGTAGCCTATATATGTCTGCCTAATAAGGTCTGCTATACCTTAGCTGTATTTGTTAAGGATTTCAAGGGAAATGAATCACAAGCGTCACAATTTGTTGCGCATATATCAGCGGTAGTATATTCTTTATTAATCAATACTGCGTTAAATTAATATTTAATCGTCTGTAAATCAATAACTTATATTAAGAAATGCTTATGAAAACTTAACTGTAAAAAGTTGGTCAAGTCGCTGATTTTCAGTAACTTTGTAGATCACGACAAATACAATATTACATGAATACAGGACTTGACCAATATATGGATATCTTTAAAGATGCAGTTGAAGATTCAGCTGCAAAGATAACAAAAAGTTTCGAGAAAATACTCATCGAGGTGATAATTTTGTTCATGGTAATACCAAGAAAGATAAATTTCACCCAAATGGGGAGGTATGATAAGTGAAATTTCTGACATGGCAAAATCCTGAGCAACTTTTTGTTGCTCAGGGTATTATAAAAGTTAAAATTTATAGTGTTGCGGAATTAAGGTATATGTCTCGGTTACCCATCCATAGAAGTTCACAACTCTCAGATTTCGGAGTCTATCTGAAGACCGTCATCTCTCGGACATCGGCATCTTCAGACAGATACGCTTTTTCTCATACCGACGATTATTATTTCTTTGGCTTCATAGAGGGTGGGCAATGCTGTCTGAATATTGATTTCGAGGAATACACTTTCGGGAAAGGAAGTCTGGCTATCATTCTACCCGGGCAGGTGCATCGTATCATCGACGCTTCCAATCTTTCTGCAAAATTTCTGGTTATCGACTCGGTATTGGTGGATAAGGAGGAAAAACGAACGCTTGAGAGATACGGTCGCCCTCAAATACAACTATCCGACATATCGGAACAGAAACTATTATTATCACTTCTTGACTGCAAACTGAGTGGCATGGAAAATCCATCTGCCAAAGCAGTCGTTCAGCGACTGACCACCGTCATTGTAGGATTAGTCGTGGAGAACATTGTAAATGCAACGATAGCTCAATCCAAATTGCAGGGGACAGTGACCAGACACAAGGAAATAGTATGGGAATTTCGGGATTTGTTGGAAAGCAATATCCGAAGCAAACGTTCGCCATCATTCTATGCCGGGCGGCTGAACATTACCGTTGCCTACCTGAATGAAGCTGTAAATTCTGTTCTGGGGACAAGTGTGAGCCACCATATCCAAAACGAGATTATTTTGTTGGCTAAACGTCAATTGGTCTATACTACAGATTCCATCAAAGAGATTGCACATAGTTTAGGCTTTAACGATTACTCCTACTTCACACGGCTGTTTACCAAGGTTGCAGGCGTTTCTCCCACGCTCTTCAGAAGGACTTACCACGAATAGTGCTATCATTACCGTTGTCCGTCTATTGTGAAAGCTTGTATTTCACCGTACCTTTGCAGCGAACTTTATTCACTTAAAAAAATACGGATTATAATGATGAACAACGCTATGAATATTTTGCGAGAAGAAAGTATGATGAAAGCCCTGACAAAATTGGGGATACCTATTGTCATCGCAATGCTGATTATGGCAATATACAATGTGGTAGATACTTTTTGGGTTGCACGTCTTGGAACTCTTCCTGTCGCCGCTGTATCGGTTGTTTTCCCTATATCGTTGTTATTTCTTGGGATAGGACTGATGTTCGGTGTCGGAGGCGGAGTGTATATATCCCGTCTGTTGGGAGCGAAACAGGTTGTCAAGGCAAGTCAGGTCGCTTCCGTCTCAGTGATAACCTCTGTGATGTTGGCAGCTCTCATTGCCCTTGTGTGCAATGCGTTCCTGCCGGACATCCTACTTTTCATGGGAGCAAACGAGGAGATGATAAGTTTGGCAGAATCCTACGGCAGGCTTTTTATCATCAGTTGTGTCATAGGGACATTGAATGTGTCCATGTCCAATATCATTGTTTCACAAGGTGCGTCGAAGACATCAGCGTCGGCAATGATCATCGGCTCTATCGTTAATGTTGCATTAGACCCCTTGTTTATATACACTTTCAATTGGGGTGTGGAAGGTGCTGCATGGGCAACTATTCATTCAAGAATCATCACGACAGCTATTTACATCCGTTTCCTTACGAAAGCAGAGGTAAAAGTATCTCTTGCCTTGTTCGCTCCCACGATAAGAATATACGCAGACATCATTAAGATTGGTATCTCTATGCTCTTTTTGCAACTACTCCAGACCCTTTCCATCTGTTTGTTGCAGAAAGCCGCTGTGAAATATGGGGCAGAGGCTGTTGCGGCTGTGGGTATCGTCCTGAAAATCGTCACATTGGGAACAAACGTGGTCTTCGGATTTGTAAAAGGACTCCAACCTATGGCAGGCTATAACTACGGGGCAGGCAATTTTCAAAGATTAAGGGAAGCGGTGTGCTGTTCTCTGATACTCTCAACCTCGTTTTGTGTGCTCTGGAGTATTCTTATAGTCATTTTTACCTCTCCTATCATCAGTTGTTTCGGTAAAGACGAAACAATGCAGGAAATAGCAAGAATTGCGCTTAGAGCCAATACGATTATGTTCTTCACTTTCGGATTCCAATTTGTGTATTCCACACTATATATGGCAATCGGAAGAGCAAGGCAAAGTCTTCTGCTAAACATCGGACGGCAAGGTTTGTTTTTTATCCCTATAATATTGCTGCTTCCATCGTATTGGGAACTAAATGGAGTGCTTTATGCACAGCCTATTGCCGACGTCTTTGCAACTTTAATGACACTGTTCTTTGCTGTCCGAATTCATAAGGAGATAGGTCATAAATCACATCTCACAACAGAGAATCTGCAATGTTGAACCATAAAAGATATGATCCTCAAATCCGCAACCTATAGGGTTTAGTGGGATTTTGCTTGCAAAGCGTCAAAATTCATTTTATTGTACATATTTCTTGCACAACAGAAATGTCGCAGACACAAAATCCCCTTACCCCAGTAACCTCAATTCCGTTAATTCCGATTGTTGTTTTCAATAATTCAGCAGAGTTGAAAGTTCATGTCAGTAACCATATAGTTGTAAACAGATGTAATTTAAATTGGGCAATATCCCAATATCATGACATTATTCTAAATGCTACACAAGTAGATAGAATTGTCAATACTATTCAACGATATTACACAATAGCTGACAAGGAAGAAATAAGACAGCACGAACACAATGTTTACGACAGGCAATATAGAGCAAAGAGTTTAATAAGGCAAGGCGTTTGCCCGCAATGTGGTGGTCAGTTAGTTTTACGCAAAGGAAGATATGGCTCTTTTTATGGGTGTTCAAACTATCCTAAATGCAAGTTTACACTAAATAAATGAGAGGGGAATGTATTAAGTTTATTTCCCTCTCATTTAGTTTAGTTAGTTTCCAGAAACTTTATTTTGAGCTTTTCATAGCACGTTTTATGCGATTTGATTCTTGCAAAAGCTTATTGGCTATACTATCTTTATAAGTAGCCATTTCAACCATTTCATGATGATGGCGAATAGAATCCTCGTAGGCAGCAACACGATTTTTTACATCATCTATAACTTTCTCATCTCGGCAAACAGAAAAATGCTTTTCGATGTATCGAACATTGGGGTCATCGGATGGAAGCACCATCTTCAAAGCCCGATACTTCAAATCTGCCTCCTCCCAATCTTGATGCTCTCGCCATTGGGTGAGATTGCCCCAAATGGAGAGAACAAGAGATAGAGCCAAGCCACCAATGAAAAGAAGAACAGACTTTGAAGTTGGCTCGAAGCGATGAGTCACTACTTTCTTCAGAGGTGTGTTATCCATTGCGTGAAGTTTGTCCTGCACAATTTTTGATGTGGCATTCAGCTCTTGTTTCACCTGATTAACAGTATCAAGCAAGAGTTTACTTCGTTGTTCATCTTTGCTTGCTTCTTTTTTGGTAAGGTCGGTAAAAATGCAGATAGCTTCTCTTAATCTTACCAATTTGTCAATAGCATCCCCTTCTTTTACAGCCATAGCAAGAATAGCTTTTTCAAGTTTGCTAGTATCAACACTTACAGAGGCCGGAGTGCTTTCCGCCTCTGTATTCTTTGGTGAGGCAGAAAGTTCATCGACTTTTTGCTCCAATCTCTCAACTGTGCCGTAGATGGCTTCTAACATTTCTTCTTTCATCTTTCTTATGTTGTTTGAATGGTTTGTAACTTGCATCAAAGGCTAAAGCCTCTTCTGCGTTTCTTCTTTTTCTTCTTGACTGATTCATCCTCTGGGAATGGCTCAAAGGTCTGAGCATTGGCTGGAGCAAAAAGTCCAATGGAAGAAATACCATCCCAAGGGTCCTGGCTGCTCTCCGATATGGATGGCACCTGCTCATATTGCTGAGCAGAGCTGGCTCTTGCTGATAAAAGGTTCTCCGTTCCCTCAAATCTCGCATCCAACTTGCCAAAGCTGTATTCTCGGCTAATCTGCGTACCCTTGAAGCTATATCCGTCCTTACAGAATCGGATACCTTGCACCTTGGTTCTTCTCTCCTTGTCCTTATAGACTAACTCCAAGAGAACACCTCGTTTTGCAAGTTCATTCTTGAACTTCTGCCAACTACCTGCCGTTCGCAATACACTCTTAATTGCATTATGAATCTCATATTTGGCTCGCTCGGCATTGCGTAACTTGCGTGTATTAGTCTTACTCTTGTCCGTTCCATAGGTCAGTCCATACTTGGATTTTAGAGCCTTGGTCACCTGCTCATTACGCCTGTAATCATTCCTGTCT
>NZ_QSQJ01000063.1:0-325 GCF_003436715.1 Prevotella sp. TF12-30
ATCCTGATAAACCTGCCCATTATACTCACGAGCCGTGAATCGGAGCGTAACTGCAACCAGTGCTCCCGGAGCAAACTTGCACAGCGCCATATTGCCGAGCATTGCGGCAGCATATTGGTTCTCATACTTGCCGCCCATCTCCTGCAACACGATGTTGCACTTCATCATCTGGCCGTTCTCGCTCTTCTGGCTCTGCACGGCGAAAGCCTCGCCCTGCTTCACCACTCTCATAATCTGAGTATTCATATTATAAAGTAGTCGGAAGTTGTTTCAAGATCACCAAACCATTTCGGCGTTGTCTTGTTTCTTCGACGCTGCAAAAGTA
>NZ_QSQJ01000063.1:335-9543 GCF_003436715.1 Prevotella sp. TF12-30
CGGCGTTGTCTTGTTTCTTCGACGCTGCAAAAGTAGTGAGATTTCCAAACAAAAGGGTAAAAAAAATCCCCCACGAATCCGTTTGGGGGATGTGGGGGATATACTTTGTAATTTTGGGGGATACCTTTGGGGGATACTATCTGAACTTTTCTATCTTTCTTGCATTGATGAAGGTTCCAGGCTTGGCGTACTTAGACTCTTGAAATTCTAAGTCCAGCTTATCCGCAATCTCTCTATAAGCCTCGCAACATGAAGGCGCAGCACAGTCAGCAAGCGTCCATTCCGTGAAATCATTATGCTTGAAATAACCATTTATCTCATGAAAATCGTCCGTAGAACATTTTAATAAAGTGCTGAAAGCAGAATTAATCTGGTCAACGAAAAGGCGCTGGGTTGACTTCTTCAGCCAATTCTTGCTCAAGAAAACCTTATAGACGATAAACCAATGTTTCTGTGCACAGAGGGTATTGTCTTCGATTAAGTCTTTAAGTTTAAGCATCAGCTTATCTACATCCACATTCTCCTTAAAAACCATGTTCTGGAAGATGTTTTCCTTCTTGATTTCGCAATGCTCCTGGGCTATCTGGTAAGAAACATACTTATCCAGAAAATCGTTGATATTATCGTAAGTCTGTTCCTTCTTTCCAAGAATAAAACCCACAGTCATCTTAATGTCCCTGCCGTTATTGTGAAAAACTACACCGAACTGAGAATTGAAAAGTTTCTCTTTTCGGTTATATAACATATGGTTTTTAAGTTGGGTTTCATCCGGAAAGAAGAAAGCCTCATCCTGGCTGTCCTGCTTGTAAATACGCTCCAGTCGATTTTCATTCTCCTTGCGGTATCTATCAATTTCCTTCTGGAAAAGGTCTTCGCAATAGGTATCATTGACAAAAGATTGTCTGAAACCATGAAAGCCCTCATCAGCCAAAAGGATGATGTCATTAATCATTTTGCGCATTTCTTCGCCTTCATAATCCTTATAGGAGGTAAGCGTAGGTTCTAATTCTACTTTAATCTGATAGAATCTCTCCTTCTTATCATCCAGCAAAGACCATGCTATTTCTCTCTTTAGTGATTTTAGTAAATCGAAAATCTTTCTTACATGATTACGTAAGATCAGCTTCCAAGCAGCTATCAATTCCTCATTGTTGTTTTCGTCTTCTTCTTTTCCTAAAAGGCGGAAGCAAACATTGAAGCGGGTAACTAGACCTTCCAGCTTTTTCAAGTGCACTTCTTGTTCGTCGTCCATGATTTTATAGGTTTGAAATTATAGTTGTAAAAAAAGCGGCGTGGGAGTCCCTGTAAGCACCGGTATTCAGGTACCTGCAAGAACCTTCGGCAAGGTACAAACAAGTACAGCCCACGCCGTAGAGGAGTGGACGCCTTGCTGTCACCGTCTTCTTGTCGAATTTCTGAATTTGCAGGTTCTGAATACCGTAGAAGTGTCAGATAATCAGCGTCTATCTTATTATGATTATTATCTATTTACTTTCTGTTTCTTACTAAAAATTTTAAAGGGTTTATACTACGTTTTCTTCATCATCCGCCCAGTGGTCGCATTGGCGCATCACGGTTTCCAGCGCCTTCTTTGCACCCTCAGGTGGATACTTATACTTTTTGAGCAGTCGCTTCACCATTACTCGCATCTTCGCCCTCGCCGATTCCTTCCGGTTCCAGTCGATGGTGCGGTTGCGGTGCAAGACTTCCGTCAGTTCCCGGGTCAGTGCCACAAACTCCTCGTCAGAGTAAGCCTGTCGCACACCTTCGGGCGTGGAAAGCGCATCATAGAATGCCTTCTCCTCGGGCGAAAGTCCCAGGTCGTTGCCCTCAGCCTCCGCCTTCTTCATCTGCTGAGCCATCCTCAACAGTTCCTCTATCACTTCCTCGTTGGTGAGCAAGCCCTTCAGATAGTTGGAGAGACTCTGGCTGAGCATGTCGGAGAAGAGGTCGCTTTGAACCACGTTGGTCTTCTGCTGCTGCTTGATTTTCTCTTTCATCAGTTTGGTGAGCAGTTCCACCGCCAGGTTGCGCTCCTTCATGTTCTTCACCTCCTGGATGAAGGCGTCGTCGAAGAGCGAGAACTCTATCTGGCGGTCGCCGAAGAGATTGATCACTCCGTCGGTCTTCACGCTCTGACGGAGCAGGTCGCCGATGCGCTCGTTGATTTCATGGCGGCTAATCTTGCCCTTCTGCGAGAGTTTGAGCATCATCACGCGCAGCGCATCCATATAGCACACCTCAGCCTTCTGCTGCTCATCCAGGAGCGAACGGCAGAGCGTGGTGGCGTTGTGAAGCAGATTGCTGTGCTCCATGAAATTCTTCTTGCGCTGAACCATGGCTGGAGAACTCAGGAAGTTGGCTCCGCCCGTAATGGCGAGTGCCCGCTTCGTATTGTCTGGCTCGAAGAAGCCGGAATAGTCGAAACCATGAAGCTGGTCTCGACAGATTTCCATCTCCTCCTTCCATTTCACCAGGGCGGTCTTGGCGATGTCGGGGTCTCCGAAGCGGCGGCGGTCACGGTTGGTGTACTGCTGCATGGCACTCTTCAGCGCCTGCGCAATGCCTACGTAATCCACTATCAGTCCGCCTTCCTTGCCCGGGAACACTCGGTTCACACGGGCTATTGCCTGCATCAGGTTATGACCGCTCATCGGCTTATATACGTACATGGTGGCGAGCGACGGAACATCGAAGCCCGTGAGCCACATGTCTCTTACGATGGCGATTTTCATCTCATCGTCGTTGTCCTTGAATTTTCTTGCCAGTTCCTTCTTGTAGGCTTCGTTGCCGATAATCGGCTGCCAGTCTTCGGGGTCCTGGTTAGAACCGCTCATCACTACCTTTACTTTCTCCGTCCACTGGGGGCGAAGTTCCAGCATCTTGCGGTAGATTTTGATGGCGATGCTTCGGGTCAGCGCCACGATCATTGCCTTGCCGGTGAGTTCCTGCGCACGGTTCTGCTCGTAGTGCTGGATGATGTCCCTTACCAGCGTGTCGATGGTGGCATCTTCGCCCAGGAGTACTTCCAGCCGGCTGTGCTCCTGCTTCGCCTGCTTAATCTGCTCCTCGGTGGCTCCCTCATCGGCTAGGTTGTCAAACTCATCGTTCAGCAGCTTCATCGTGTCTTCGTCCAGGTTCAGGTTCACCACACGGCTCTCGTAGTAAACGGGACGGGTGGCTCCATCGTCCACCGCCTGACTCATGTCGTAAACGTCGATGTAGTTGCCGAACACTTCCTCCGTGTCTCTGTCGCGGTCGCTGATAGGCGTTCCGGTGAAGCCGATAAACGAGGCGCCTGGCAGGGCTTCCCTCATCTTCTGGCTAAATCCCTTCTTCATGCTCAGGCTCTTGGTGTCCCAGTGCTCATCGCCGTATTGCGAGCGGTGTGCCTCGTCGGTCATCACGATGATGTTGCGGCGGGTGGAGAGTGCCGAGTCGCCTTCTTCAAACTTCTGAATGGTGGTGAAGATGATTCCCCCACTCTTTCGGTTACGGAGCAGATTGCCCAGGTCTTCACGGCTCTGGGCGTTCTGTGGTTCCTGACGAAGGAAGTCCTGGCAGCGGCAGAACTGACCGAAGAGCTGGTTGTCGAGGTCCTTGCGGTCGGTTACCACCACGATGGTTACTTCGGGCAGTCGCTGCACCAGCTGGTGGGCGTAGAACACCATGGAGAGGCTCTTGCCCGAACCCTGCGTGTGCCAGAACACACCGATTTTTCCGTTTCCTTCCACTGCGGTACGGGTGCGCTGCAGGGCTTTGCCCACGGCGTAGTACTGATGGTAGGCGGTAAGAATCTTGGCGTATTTGCCCTGGTTCTTGTCGAAGCAGATGAAGTTCTGCAGGATGTCGAGCAGTCGCTGCTGCTGGAACATGCCGAGGAAGAAGGTGCGATAGTCGGCAAAGAGGGTTGACTCGTATGAGCCGTCTATGGTCTTCCATTCCATGTAGCGGTCTTGCTTGGCGGTGATGGTTCCGGCACGGGTCTCGCTCATGTCGCTGATTACGTTGAAAGCGTTGTAGCTGAAGAGGCTTGGAATGCTCTGCTGATAGTTCTTGATCTGCTTGTAGGCATCGTCGATGGATGCGTCTTCGGAGATGGCGCTTTTCAGCTCCACCACCACGAGGGGCAATCCGTTGACCATCACCACCATATCGCAGCGCTTGTTCTTATACTCTTCTACTCGCCACTGGTTCACCACCTTGAAGAGATTTCTTTCGGGGTGGTCGAAGTCGATGAGCCTCATCAGGGCTGTTCGTTCTTCGCCATCTTGCAGGAATCCCACCTCCAGACCGTTTTGCATCCAGAGTGTAAACTGCTCATTGTTCTGTTCTAAAGTACCGATGCTGATGTTGGTGATTTGCTTGATTCCTTCATCCAAAGCATCGGCTGGCAGTTGAGGATTAAGCCGTCGCATCGAGGCGACCAAATCGGCACGATAGAAAGGCTCCTTGTAGTCGCGCTCCACGTCGTAGCCACATTCGTACGCATAGCCGAGTTCGTCCCGGAACAGGGCAATGAGCGTTTGCTCGTATGCGTCTTCGGTGAATTTCTTGTCGTCTGCCATAATGTTATTTTTTATATACAAGTGTCGTAAGTAAGCCCCACACGCCCTGAAAGGGCAGAAGCTCCTAGCCCAGGGCGTCGCCCTGGGTGGTTCATGTGCGCAAGGTCATCGCCCTGTAAGGGCAAAAGCTTTCAAAACACCAGGCGAATAACAAAGCTTTTGCCCTTACAGGGCGCCTTGCTTATTGCCATTTTACCCAGGGCGATGCCCTGGGCTAGGGGCTTTTGGGCCTTCAGCCCGTACCTGAACCACTTACGAAACTTTAGTTTAATATTTTCTTTCTCGTTATTTTCTTTCGTTGCTCTTCTTATTCCGGGACTTCCAGCTCGCCTGACATGAGGCGAGGGAGAAGGGTGTCACGGAGAAGGGAGAGGCGGGAGGACTCTTTTTCCAAGAATTCAATTCTTGCAAATAAGGGCGACACAATAGTCTCAAAATCCTCAAATACTTTTTGCTCCGGCATTAATACTTGCAAAGACTTCATCAATGATCCCGATGCTTCCTTAAACGTTGACCCTGTAGATTTGTTTTCAATCTCAGGGGTTACATATTTCAAGAAGCAATACAGGAAACAAGTTCCTGCTTTCTTTGGAACAAGAGATTTAAAACCCTGATTGGTACAAATATCATTCTGAGCAATTGAAATATATCCAATAGGTGCTCTTGATGTAAACAATATAGTACCCTTAGGCATTAACTTTGTCGATGTGCTATTGTAGCCTTCTTCTGTTATGTCGATTTCTCCTCTTGAAGTGTAAACGGCTGGATGGTTAGATAAGTCCTTCGGTGTTAACCAGGCTATTCCCTTCTGAGTGTAATACTCTGGCTTAGCTTTTGAAGGAGTACTTCCACCTACTACATCAGCAATTTCATCAAGCCTTCCTACTTTCCATCCTTCCGGAATCATTCCCAATTCACTATCCACGAACTTACCATTCTTGAAAGGTTCAAAGTCAACGAACCAATTCTTGAAAATAGCCTGCGCCATCTCCTCCAAATCAGCATTGATTTTGTTGTTCAACTCTATCTTCCGGTCGAGAGAAGAAAGGATGGAGGCTATGCGGCGCTGAACGTCAAGCGGTGGAACCGGAATGTACATAGATCTAAAATTTGTCTTATTAAATTTTGGTTGTGCACTACCTGTTACTAAAGCTTGAATATTAGCCTGTCCTATCTTACTTTTGAACCAATAATAGTAAAAATCATTATCTCCTTTTAGCTTTATTGTAATTGCATTTGGTGCTAATGACATTTTATAAGGCAAATTCGGACATTTAAATACTGTACCAACATTGGCTCCAACATTTGATATTATAATCTCACCTCCAGACAAAGAACTTTTGGATAGAAAACTATAAGCATGCTCATCAATATATACAAAAGGACCCTTGAAATCATTATTGAAATCAACCAATCTAATTAAAACCGCATAATCCTCCGTATCTTTGTAATGAACATTGGAAGCTAAAGAAGCAAAGCTACCATTAGCAACATAGTCTGTTAATCTTTCTTTCTCCTCATCGATTGTCGAGAGACGCCAACCTCTAGGTAAGAATCCCCATGGTGAATTAACTTGTTCCATCCTTACACCTCCCATCCTATTTTCTTCAACTGCATTCTAATCTCCTCTTCCTGCTTCTTGCTTTCCTCAAACAGCTGTTTCAGCTCTTCGGTGAGGTTCGTCATTTTTTCCTCGAAAGGCACTCCGTCGCCTTCATCTTCGGCGATTCCTACGTATCTTCCAGGAGTCAGGATGAAGTCCTGAGCAGCAATCTGCTCGGTGGTGCATACGGCACAGAAGCCCTTTTCATCCTCCAAGGTTCCCTGCTGGAAAGCATGGAAGGTGTCGGAGATTTTCTTAATATCCGTATCAGGCATCAGCTCACGGAGCTTGCGAGTCACCATCGTACCCATGTTGCGAGCATCGATAAACACAGTCTTGCCCTTCTGCGCCTTGTTACGGCTGATAAACCAAAGACTTACAGGAATACCCGTACTGTAGAACAGCTGCGAAGGCAAAGCCACGATTCCCTCTACCAGGTCGGCTTCGATGATTTCTTCTCGAATCAGTCCCTCGCCGCCACTCTGACTCGAAAGCGCACCATTCGCCAGCACCAAACCAATCTTTCCGTTTGGAGCCAGATGGTGAATCATGTGCTGCATCCACGCAAAGTTGGCGTTGCCAGCTGGTGGCAAACCATACTGCCAGCGCACATCTTCCTGAAGCGCACTCTGTCCCCAGTCGCTGAGATTGAAAGGAGGATTGGCAAGAATGAAATCTGCCTTCAGCGTAGGGTGCTGGTCATCTAAGAAACTGTCTGCATATACTCTACCCAGATTCGCTTCCAAACCATGGATGGCAAGGTTCATTTGTGCAATCTTCCAAGTATCAGGGTTCGATTCCTGTCCGTAGATACTGATTTTACGCAGGTTTCCCTTGTGGCGATCTATAAACTTGGCACTCTGCACAAACATACCGCCCGAACCGCAGCAAGGGTCAAAGACTCTACCCTCGTAAGGTTCCAGTATCTCCACCAGTGTGCGGACAATGCAGGAAGGCGTATAGAACTCACCAGCGTTCTTTCCCTCCTGAGAGGCAAACTTCTGCAAGCAATATTCATAGGCTCTGCCCAAGAGGTCTTTCTCCTCGCCAGCATCATGCATTTCTATATTGGTAAAGAGATCTACGACTTCACCTAATTTGTTTTTAGGCAGTTCCGGACGGGCAAAATTGCCGGGCAGAACATTCTTCAGTCTTTCGTTTTCACGCTCAATGGCGGTAAGTGCTTCATCTATCACCACGCCTATTTCCGGTGTGTGGGCAGCAGCACTAATCTTGCTCCATCGGGCTTCAGCAGGCACGAAGAAGATGTTCTCGGCAGTGTATTCGTCCTTATCTTCCGGGTCGGCGTATTCGTCGCCCTGCAGCTCCTGGAACTTCTGGTCGAAGCGGTCGCTGATGTATTTCAGAAAGATGAGTCCGAGCACCACGCCCTTGTACTGAGATGCATCGAGACTGCCTCTCAGAATGTCGGCAGCCTTCCATATTTTCTCTTCAAAACCAATGCTGATGGTATCTTGTTTCTTAGCCATTTTATCTTTGTTTATTGGATATTACACATTATTTATATATAAAGACCCAGTTATTTATCGATAAGCACGAGTCTCCACTTCTCGTTTTCGAGAAGGATGGACTGGTCTTTACTGGTCATTTTGAATGTCTGACCGTCGATGGTTATCTGATCATTCTTGATGGTATAGGCATAGTTTCCGCAGGGAGAAAGCTGGGTAGAGGTGTGCAGGATTTTGCCCTCCTCATCAATCTCTGTTACCGTTTTCTCCACGTTGAAATATACGCTATCGGCGGTGAACTGGCAATAGACAGCCCCCGCATCTACATCTAAAGTAAGGTTTCCAACACGCTGATAAGCCTCGGAAATCGCCCATTCGTGGGCTGAAATTTGGGTTTTGTAGTCGATTTCCCCCGAATTTTCTGCATTTTCATCGCTCGAACAGGCGGAAAATGAAAACGCAAAAAGGACGAATACCAGCGCCTGAATCCACGCTGCTATTCGTCCTTTAATAAGTACACGATGATTTGAGGTTAATTTTGACGAGCCAAAATTACCCCCCCCCCTAAAACCTTGATAATCAATTTGTTATGCATACACATTATCATTTAAACAATTGAAATTTTATTTAAGTTCGTGCAAAGGAGGCTTGCCTCTCAGCATTCGTAAAAGCAAAGTTATAAAAAAGCAGGCTAACCACCAAATTTTATCACGTTATTTAACGGAAAAGTGGTTTTGAAGGCATAAATGAGGCTCAAAAGGCATTTTTCACCCCCTCAGAACGGCCAAAATAAGATGGGAAATGAGGTTTTTCTGCTTGAGAAACAAGGAAAATCCAGAAATATCATAACAATTTTATTCAATATAAAGACAAAGGATGGAGGGAGAACATGGGAAACAAGAAGTGAATCTATAGCTTTTAAAGATACAACTCTTAGAAATGACAGCTTTCACAAACAGGCTATATCTTGTTGCTTATCAACACATTATACCAACACAACATTCCATCTTAAGAAACAAATCAAAATCCTCTATCGTGTCATTAAGGGTCAGTGTCATTAAGGGTCATTAAGGTTTTCGGGGCGCAAAATCCCCCTATAGTATAATATAAATAATATTTATATTATACTATAGCTCTTAATGACATTTCCCATTTTTCTTAATGACCCTTAATGACACTGACCCTTAATGACACGCTTTCGCCCTCAGCATCTTCTGCATCAGAATCCCCTTCAAGCCCCTCCTGCAAGCAATGTGTAAAAATAGCATTCACTTACATCACTATGTATCAAGTACTTACGCCATTTTTACCATCTTATTTCGATAAAAACTTGATTTCGCCTTTGAAATTTTGTATCTTTGCACCGGCAATCGAAGGAACAGCCTATTGTGCCGAAAACCGGTCATCTATTAAGACCGGGGCTGGGCTTAAATGATGGCAGGCGCCGGTCATCTATTAAGACCCAAAATCGGGCAGAAACGAGGGCTTCCGGGTAGTTGTGATTCAGTGAACTCTTAAACACAGAATAGAGTATGATTAACTACAGCATCGTAATGCGCAGCGTGAAC
>NZ_QSQJ01000064.1:0-369 GCF_003436715.1 Prevotella sp. TF12-30
TTGACCGATTTCGGTTTCAAGCGAATTTTCGGATCAGCTCCCAACAAGGATCTGCTGATCTGTTTCCTCAACAGCTTGTTTAATGGCAGACAGGTTGTTAAGGACGTGAAGTATCTGAATCCGGAGAACGTGGGCGATATCTACACCGACCGCAAGGCCATCTTCGACGTATATTGCGAAGGAGCAAACGGCGAGAAGTTTATCGTGGAAATGCAGAATGCATACCAGACTTACTTCAAGGATCGTGCCCTGTTCTATTCCACTTTCCCTATCCGTGAGCAGGCTCCTAAGGGTAGTGAATGGGACTTCAAGCTCAACCATGTTTACACAATTGCTTTGCTTAACTTCAATATGAACGAGGATGCCTTC
>NZ_QSQJ01000064.1:379-9108 GCF_003436715.1 Prevotella sp. TF12-30
CTGCTCAACTTCAACATGAACGAGGAAGCCTTCAATAAGGAGGAAATCCGACATCACGTACAGCTATGCGATACTGCCACGCACAAGATATTCTACGATAAGCTGGAATTTATCTATGTAGAAATCGCCAAGTTCAATAAGTCGCTTGACGAATTGGAAACGCTCTACGACAAGTGGCTCTATGCCCTGAAGAATCTCTACAAGCTCACCCAGCGTCCTAAGGCCTTATGCGACAAGGTCTTCGACCGCCTCTTCGAAGAAGCCGAGATTGCAAGTTTTACTCCGCAGGAGCAGCGAGAGTACGAAGCCAGCAAGATGGCATATCGCGACATCAAGAATTCGATTGATACCGCTAAGAGAGAAGGAAAAGAAGAAGGTCTGGCTGAAGGAATGGAAAAGGGCTTGGCTGAAGGAATGGAGAAAGGATTGGCTGAAGGAATGGAGAGGGGTATGACCCAGCGTAGCCTTGAAATAGCCAGGAAGATGCTGGCGAATGGTATGGATACAGCCACGGTGATGAAAATAACAGGGCTGTCGGAGAGTCAGTTGCAGCAGCTGAAAGGATAAGGGAAATTTAATAAATAGTAAGTGACATAAAATAAGATGGCAAAACAATTTTTTACCAATAAAAACGGCAATACCCTTATAAAGGAATTTGAGGGATTGCTTGCATATAACCCAAGTATCAAGTGTCTAGACTCTGTTGTCGGATTTCTTCGTGCTTCAGGTTACTTCACTTTGCGCCCTTTTTTAAACAGCATAGACAAAGTGCGCATACTTATTGGTATTGATGTAGATAAATATATAGCCAATGCACACAACAAGGGACAGATGTTCTTTGGAGCGGAAGAGGAGGTCAAGCAAGATTATCTCTCTCAACTGCGCAGTGATATAGAATCTTCACCTTACTCAAGCAGTGTAGAAGAAGGCATCTTTCAATTGATTGAGGATCTGATAAGCGGCAAACTGGAACTTCGTGCACATCCAAGCAAGAAAATTCATGCCAAGATGTATCTGCTATATCCTGAAGAGTACAACCAATATACATTGGGTGCAGCAATTACGGGTTCCAGCAACCTCAGTGGTAACGGCTTGGGAATCAGCCAAGATAAGCAATATGAGTTCAACGTACGACTGACCGATTATGAAGATGTGCAGTTTGCCAAAAATGAGTTTGAACAGCTTTGGCAAGAGGCTGAAGGATGCCCTATTACGGCAGAAGATATTAAAGCCGGTTCCATCCAGCAGACTTATCTTAATGGCGATGTTACTCCTTATGAGCTTTATATCAAGATGCTGATGGAGTATTTTGCAGACCGTGTACTTGCAACAGATGCAGGGGATGCTTTTGTTATGCCAGAAGGTTATACCAGATATGAATATCAAAGCGATGCCGTTGTAGAGGGATACCAGAAGCTTCTCAAGTATGATGGTTTCTTCCTGGCAGATGTAGTAGGTTTGGGCAAGACGGTCATTGCAACCATGATAGCTAAGCAGTTCTGTATTGATAATGGCTATGAGAACACCAAGATTCTGGTGGTTTATCCTCCTGCAGTAGAACAGAACTGGAAACAGACCTTTAAGGACTTTGGTATTGATAAATACACTCGTTTTGTTAGTAATGGCAGTTTAAACAAGGTTCTTGACGAGAATAATTTTGACTACTGGAATGCAGATGAGTATGATTTGGTATTAGTGGATGAGGCGCATAAGTTCCGCACCCATACCAATACCGCTTTTACCAAATTGCAGGAAATATGCAAGATGCCGCGCATTGAGCCAGGAAAAATTCCTGGTCTGAAGAAGAAGGTGATGCTCATTTCGGCTACTCCTATGAACAATACTCCTGCCGACCTGTACAATGAGATGCTGCTTTTCCAGGATCCTCGTTGTTGCACGATTGATGGTGTACCCAACTTAACTTCTTTTTTCTCCCCGCTGATTGTTGAATTCAAGAGACTAAAGAAGGATCCTGATTATAATCTTGCTAAGTTCAAGAAACTGGCAGAGAAGGTTCGTGACAGAGTTATCAAACCTATCACTGTTCGCCGTACACGTACTGATATCGAGGCGATTCCGCGCTACAACAAGGATATCCAGGGCTTCCCTAAGGTTGCAGCACCAGAAATGAAAACCTATGAGATGAACAATCATATAGCCGACTTGTTCGAAAGCTCTATGGATACTCTTGTTAATGGGTTGACGTATGCCCGCTATCAGGCAATAGCCTATCTGCTCCCGGAGAAATCAGAAGGTCTCTATGATAATGCGCAGCTGATATCACGAAGCTTGGCAAGCATTCGAAAAAATGGACTTGTGAAGCGTTTGGAAAGTTCTTTCTATGCTTTCAAGACATCCATTTGTCGATTCAGGGATACTAATCAGTATATGATAAATATGTTTGCAAACGACAGGGTATTTATTGCGCCAGATCTTGATATCAATCATCTCTATGAACAGGGATTGACTGATGAAGAAATCGAAGAACGCCTTCAGGAAAAAGCTGAGGATAATCCGAAGAATGCTGTCTTCAAGGCTGAGGATTTTGAAAAGGAATATATAGACATGCTTCGTGCAGACCAAAAGGTTCTTGAAGAAATGTGTGCCCAGTGGGAAACCGTTGATGTAGAAGGTGCTGACGACTCTAAGTTTGCCAAATTCCAGGATCTCCTTAAGCATGAACTGTTCAAGAAAGACCGTAACCCAGGACAAAAACTGGTTATCTTCTCAGAATCGAAAGATACTGTAGGATATCTCCAGCGCCGAATCAATCGCAAGGATGTACTCGTTGTTGACTCCAGCAATCGTAACAAGTTGTTTCAGACCATTCAGGAAAACTTTGATGCCAATTACAAAAAGTCACAACGCAAGGATGATTTCAATATTATCATAACCACAGATGTGCTCGCCGAGGGCATCAACCTGCATCGTTCAAACATCATCATCAATTATGATACACCTTGGAACTCAACCAAGTTGATGCAGCGAATAGGACGTGTCAACCGTATCGGTTCTGAGGGTAAGAATATCTATAACTATGTGTTCTATCCTTCACGTCAGGGCAATCAGATTATCAAGCTCAACCAGATAGCCCTTTCAAAGATTCAGACATTCCATTCTACATTCGGTGAGGATAATCAGATTTACTCGCAAGAAGAAATCATAGACCGCAATATAGACAAACTCTTTACAGAAGGAATACAGGCAGAAAAGGGAGAACTCAACGAGGAAATTCCTTTCTACGAGGAACTTCGTTCGTTATATACCAGTGATAGGCGTGAGTACAACCGCATAGCCAAGATATCTCTTCGCAGCCGTACCGGACGTAATGCACGGGAGGTTGATGGGGTTACGCTATCTGATGATACGTTGGTATTCTTGAAGACAAACATGCGTAAGTCGTTCTTCCGTTCTAGTGATGAGTCAGTAGAAGAACTATCCGTAGTGGATGCTCTCAAGTATTTTAAGGCTGATGTTTCCGAAGAAAAGACCGACCGCATAGAACACCATCACGATCATGTAAGGAATGCCCTGAAGAAGTTCCAAAAGCAGTGTAGCCAGGAGCAGGTAGAGCAGGAAGCTCTATCGCTACAGGCTGGAGTAGCACTGGGTGCTCAGGTTGCAACTGCTACTAATCTACTGAATCTCTTCCTGCCTGAAATACAGGATCAGAACCTCTATCAGCAGGTTGTTCAGTTGCGCATCCTGGCAGAACGGGGCGTGATAACAGTCATTGCCAAGCGCCTTCAGCGTATGCAGAAGGAGATGCAGCGTGGCAAGCTGAAACGTGATGAAGCTTTATCGCAAATCATAGAAATGGCAAAGAAATACAATGCTTACTATCTGAGTGCCGAAGAAATGAAGCATGAAACAGAAACAGAGGCACAGATTATTCTTAGTGAATCATTTAAATAAAAAATATGGATTATCGTTCAATCATTGAATCTAAATACAATCGTACAAACTGGCAAAAACTCCTGTACGACATCTTTCGTCAGAATATCAGATTCTGGCAGCAGCCCATAGAGGTATCTGTGGATGAGAACATGGCAAAAACTGCTCTCTACATCGGACAGATTAGCCTGCCGGATGGTCATGGCATAGCTGTATATGAGGTTGAGCTTAGTGATAAGGTCATCATAGAGCGAAACCGTGCAGGCATCCGCAACTTGCTCTGTACCAATTGGCGTGGTATAGGATGTGCAGGAGCATTTATGTTCTGTTACCGACAGAATGAGTCGGTGCTGCGTTTTTCGTATGTCAGCGAAGCATTGTTCTTTACCGAAGATGGCAGTCTGAAAAAGGAAAGTACTGACACCAAGAGATTTACATATCTGCTTGGTGAGGGACATCGTAGCCGTACTGCTATTGAACAGTTCGAAAAACTCAAGAAGAGTAGTCTCGGTCTGAAGGACGTAACCAAGGCTTTCTCCGTAGAGGCTCTTTCTGATTCCTTCTTCAAGGAATACAAGAAACAATACGAGGATATCGTGGAGTTTGTTACGGGAAAACGTATGATAAAGGGTGCCAACAATAAATGGAAGGAAGAAGTAACAGGCGAGTCATGCGCAGAAATCATGCGTGAGTTTGCTGCATTCCCAGATGCAGAAAAGGCGGTGCGCGATTATGTCAAGAAACTTATGGGACGCCTTGTATTCATTCAGTTCTTGCAGAAGAAGGGATGGATGGGATGCCCTGCTGGAGAGGCTTGGAAGAATGGCGACAGCGAGTTCGTACAGAACCTCTTTGCCAATACTCCATACAAGGAAACTTTTGTGGACGATGTGCTGGAACCCCTCTTCAATGATATCAATACCAAGCGACCTGGTGACCTGACAAGCAGTCCTCATGTAGGCGTGAATATCAAGATTCCATACCTTAATGGCGGATTGTTTGAGAATGACGATTACGACAGTACCAACTTCCCTCTTCCAGCAAAGTATATGAAGAGTATGCTCGACTTCTTTGCCAGCTACAACTTCACCATCGATGAGAACGATCCTGATGATGCAGAGATCGGCGTAGATCCGGAGATGCTTGGCCGTATCTTCGAGAATCTGCTTGAAGACAACAAGGATAAGGGAGCATTCTATACGCCAAAGGAGATAGTGCAGTATATGTGCCGTGAGTCTTTGATAGCTTACTTGCAGACGGATATCACAGAAGACGCTGTAAAGGATTCTATCCGCCAGTTCGTTACTTCATACGATGTTTCTCCGCTTGATAATGAACAGAAGCAGACGATAGATAAAAAACTGAAGGAGGTTAAGATTTGCGACCCTGCCATCGGTTCCGGTGCTTTTCCTATGGGGTTATTGCGCGAACTCTATGCGTGTCGTAAAGCGATAGAAGGTATTGATGATGAGACAGCTGTCGGCATCAAGACGCATATCATACAAAACAACATCTATGGTGTTGATATCGAGAAGGGTGCAGTGGATATTGCCCGTCTTCGCTTCTGGCTTGCCCTCATTGTGGACGAGCAGAATCCTCATGCCTTGCCGAATATGGACTTTAAGATTATGCAGGGCAATTCGCTTCTGGAGCAGTATGAGGGTGTGGATTTGAGCGGTATGTCGCTCAACGAGCAGTTAAAGAAGAAATCACGTTCCAAAAAGCAGGAGGCATGGCAGCAGACTTTTGCCTTTGATGAGAGAATTGCGCTAGACAACATCCAGCATGCCATTCATGAATATTATCTTACGGATGATCACGCTACGAAAATAAATCTTCGTAGTGCGATCAATGAGAATGTGCGCAGCTATATTCTCAATCTTAAAGGCTGTACTTCTGACATTCAGCAAAAACTGGAGAATCTGCCAATTCCAAATGACCAGTTCTTCCTTTGGCATATCTATTTCAAGGATGTGTTTGATAAGGGAGGATTTGATATTGTCATTGGTAATCCGCCATATATTAATGCTATTGAACTTAAAAAACAATTAGGTTCAGAAAAGTATCAGCAACTCAAGAAATGTTTTACAACAGCCAAAGGTGCAACAGATTTTTATGTTTACTTCTTTGAGAAAGGACTAAATCTACTTTGTGATAAAGGATGTTTATGTTATATAACTCCGAATAAATATCTATGCGCCAATTATGCTGTTGAATTTAGAAAACTCCTTGTTAAAGAAACACAAATTATAAGTTTTTGGGATGTATCTAACACTCAATGCTTTAATGCTTCTGTATACCCTATAGTAACTCATCTGCGTAAAACCGGAAGAGCACAAAATTATGGTTTTTCTGTATTCGCAAGAGATAATAAAACTCTTAGATATCTGTCAAGTCAACTTTCTCTTTTGCCTGAGAATCTTTTGGGCTTTTTATTGTCTGATAAGATTGAAGTGATAAACTCCTTGATAGACAAGAGTAAAAAACTGATAGATGTTTGTGAAATAAATGCTACGTCAACGGCTGGAGAAGCTGATAAATTTCATGACTACATTGAAGAAGATGGCGATGGTTTTCAACTTATTAATACAGGAACTATAGACCCATATGTTTCTCTTTGGGGAATTAGGCAGTTAACTGATAAAGGGTGTAAATATTTAAGACCTACATTGGCAAAAAGTCGTGAGAAAATAGGTGACAATAGATACACTATGTATAATTCCACCAAAATAATATTTGCAAAAATGGCGGGAAAAGTAGAAGCCTTTTTAGATGAGGATGGGGAATATGCATCAATTAATACAAATTGTATTCACTCCATAAAAGTCAACAATAAATTGCTTTTAGGTTGGTTGCATTCAAAAGTATTTAATTTTATTTACGATGTGTTTTTTGACGGATTAAGAATGGCTGGAGGATATTTACCATTTTCTGCGCCATATTTATCTTGCATGTATTATCCACAGAATATAGATTCGGCGATCAGTGAAGGTGTAATTTCTCTTGTCGACCATATTCTTTCCTTAAAGAAAGAAAATCCATATGCTGACACTTCTGCCCTCGAAGCAGAAATAGATCAACTTGTCTATCAGCTTTACGGCTTGACCGACGAAGAGATTGCAATCATTGAGAACTCAACAAAATAACAAATATGGCAACACTTAAAGAACTATACACAACTCTTAAGTCACTACGGGATATGAATCTTCCCGTAGATGACAAGCTGTTGGCTGCTGCCGACTCTTTGGAGGAGAAAATCATAAAAGAAGAAATTCTCCCTTCATTGAGCCAGAATATAGAGCCACAGCTCAGCGAGATTCAGCGAGACCTGGTACTGGTAGTAGAATATCATCCAGGCGAACCATTGAGCGTAGCTCTATCCCGCAAGGCAAAGATCAGTGAAATCATTGATGCCAAAACCCTGACGCCAAAGGCAAACAAACCGGTATCAAGCGAGGTGAAACCACAGCAAGTAGAACCTCATACACCTTCTAAGCATGTTGAGAATCCAACCAAGGGACTTCGGGTCACATTCTCTGATGGTACGGTTATATGGCATAGGTCTGCAATCGATACATTCATCGCAACGCTCAGGAAGATAGGTCTCGAACGCATCCCGCAAGTTGGTATCATCCACAGTGGTTACAATCTTGTCGGCAAAAAGAAAAGACCGCTTGTTCCTGGCAGAATCTGGCAGCATGAGATAGATGGCTGGTATGTTTATTCTGTATTGAACAATCAGATGAAAATAGATGATTTGAAGCGCATATCGGCATACTATAAGTTATCTCTTGCCATTGATGAGATCAAGCCCAAATAATATCTATTCCACCCGTCGTGACGTTTACGTAAATAGTAGAATGATAATATAAATAGTCTTTCCCGAAAGAGTAACAACATAACAATAAAGAACGCAAGCCCCGCCTAGCAGAGTAAAACGCTCTCGCTAGGCGGGGCTTTTGCATATACTTAAAAACTATAATAATATGAATGAAGAAGACCAACAATCAAACAGCAGCCAGTCTGCTCCTGATGATGAGGGAGCCAAGAACTTTGTCAACCAGCCAGGCTATCAAAAAGAAGCCATGGGGATGGTTAACCTGATCGTTGATGTAATGAATGATACCCATGAATACAAAGAGGCGATGTTCTGCAAACATTTACTGATGGAATGCAGTCGCAAGCATCATCTTGATTTAGAAGAGCAGATAGAACGTGTGGTGGCACATGCTCAGGACATAGATGAGTTTGGTAAGTATATGAAAGCCAAGAAAGGCGAATTGAACCCCAAGCGTATATCTGAGCAGAAGTTTGCTTATGCCATCGACCAGCTGATGGAGTCTGTAGATGAATCTGGCAAGTACATATTCAAGATTCAGCGCCACTGGATTGCCGTGTTCAGAGTAGCCGTAGATTTGCATTTAATAGGAGAGAATGACTATAAAGGCTTCTGCAAATGGATAGATACGATTCACCCGGGAGCATTCAGAGTGAAGCTGACGCAGGGTGATCTGAAACAGATCAGTAACTCGGATTGTTATATGAAACCATTCGATAAATGGGGATATGCTCCGATGGGAAACGTGAAGAAAGAACCTTATATCGCGATGACCCATGTGGTGGTTTGCTTCAGAAATCTGTTGGGAATCGACGAAAAAATTGCTTGAAAACGGCTCAGAAATAACCCTCGTTATAACTTTATAACCCTCGAAATAACCGCAGGGTTATTTTCTTGGTCAGTATCAGATTTCGCCGTACCTTTGCCTCGCAATCAGATGATAAAGTCTGGTTGCGGGGCTTTTCTGTATATGGAAAACCGGTACCATTTCCTGGTA